>DASWKR010000035.1 GCA_036396535.1 Acidimicrobiia bacterium
GGGCCGTGCCGCGCTTTCGCACCCACGTATTCGGCCGTCGCCGAAGACAATCCCGACATCGTTTTCGCCAAGGTCGACACCGAGGACCAACAGCAACTTGCCGGCGCGTTCGGCATTCGCTCGATCCCGACCCTGATGATCTTCCGCGATCAGGTGATGTTGTATTCCCAGCCGGGGGCTCTTCCCCGCAATGCGCTGGACGACCTCATCGGTCAGGTACGGGATCTCGACATGGACGACGTCCGACGTCAGATCGCAGAACATGACCAGGAGTCGGCCGCCAAATAGAGGCGACGTCCATGTCTCGTCGCTCAGGCCCTGTTCGATGGCATAAGCGTCGTCGAGACCCGGAGCCTTCACTCCGCAAACCACCCGTCGCCGAGCCATGCGTGAACGGGCGGAGATGGTCTGGGCTTGACATCCGGTCCCGATTGCCGAATACTTCCCCGCCATTGACAACGCGCTCATCCAGAGCGGTGGAGGGACAGGCCCTGTGAAACCGCGGCAACCGACGAGGAGGGTGACACCCTCCGTAGGGCGGTGCCAATGCCTGATCGATGAGTAGCCGGCAGCGGGACTCCCGCTCACGGCGCTCGAAGAGCGCGTCGAGTGAGAGGAGACCGCAGATGGAGTCGTATCGAAGACCCGCCGGATCAGCGGCCCGTACGTTCGGGCCGTCGCATGTCTGTTCCATGTGTTGTCCGCGCTCTCGGGTGGTTCACCCGAGCGGACGACGCTCGTAGCGAACGCCACCACCCGAGAGGTCACCTGAGGCTCTGCCTCGGCGTTCTCTGACGACGTTCACCCCGGACGACTCCGGGCCTACCAAAGGAACAGCATGACGACGACGAATGCATTGAACGAGGTCGACCTCGAGGCCGTCGGCGGCCTCGCCCAGGCGATCGTGGAAAGTCCGATCACGGCGGCGACGACCTGGAAGGCGACCGTCGAGTGGGACGGCGGCTTTCGCTCCGTCGCCCGCATCCGGGACTTCGCTCCCATCCCATCCGACGAGCCGCCGGCACTCGGCGGGACGGACACGGCCCCGAATCCTGTCGAGCAGGTCATCGCCGCCCTCGGCAATTGCCTGGCGGTCGGGTACGCCGCCGGAGCGTCTGCCGCGGGCATCGAGATCAAGGACCTGCGGATCGACCTCGAGGGCGACCTCGACCTGCACGCCTTCCTCGGCCTGCGAGACGGACACGCCGGATACGACGACCTGCGAGTCTCGGTCCACCTCGACACCGACGCCGACCGCGCTGCGGTCGAGGCGCTCCACGCCAAGGTCGTCGGCACGTCGCCCGTCGGACACACCCTCAGCAGGGCGATCCCGCTCAGCATCGACCTCGCCTGAACCACCCATCGAGGAGAGACGAACATGACCGAGTATCGATTCGAGACCCTGCAGGTCCACGCCGGGCAGGATGCCGACCCGACGACGCACGCCAGGGCGGTTCCGATATACCAGACGACGTCGTACGTGTTCGATGACGCCGACCACGCTGCCCGACTCTTCGGGCTCCAGGAGTTCGGCAACATCTACACCAGGATCATGAACCCGACCAACGACGTGTTCGAGAAGAGAGTTGCCGCGCTGGAGGGAGGTGTCGCCGCAGTTGCCACGGCGTCGGGACAGGCGGCACAGCTGCTCGCCGTCACCACCCTGGCGCAGTCCGGCGATCACATCGTCTCGACGAGCTACCTGTACGGCGGCACCTACAACCAGTTCAAGGTGGCCTTCCCGCGCCTCGGAATCGGGGTGACGTTCGTCGACGGCG
The DNA here is from genome assembly GCA_036396535.1 of Acidimicrobiia bacterium. Lineage (NCBI taxonomy): Bacteria > Bacillati > Actinomycetota > Acidimicrobiia > Acidimicrobiia bacterium. The sequence goes on from DASWKR010000035.1 coordinate 1,779, forward strand.
ACGATCCCGATGACCTGGCGGCGGCCATCCAGGACAACACGAAGGCGATCTATGTCGAGTCGATCGGCAACCCCCAGTACAACGTGCCGGACCTACCGAGGATCGCAGAGGTGGCGCACGCAGCCGGTATCCCGCTCATCGTGGACAACACGTTCGGCGCCGCCGGCTACCTCATCCGCCCCATCGAACATGGCGCCGACATCGTCGTCGCTTCGGCGACGAAGTGGATCGGGGGCCACGGCAACTCGATCGGAGGCGTCATCGTCGATGCAGGCTCGTTCGACTGGCGGAGCGAGAAGTTCCCGTTGTTCACCGAGCCGGCGCCCGGCTATCACGGCCTGAACTTCGCCGAGGTGTTCGGGCCCGGAGGACCATTCGGGAACATCGCCTTCGCGATCCGCGTCAGGGTCGAAGGGCTGCGGGACTTCGGTCCCGCCCTCTCGCCCTTCAACGCCTTCCTGTTCCTGCAGGGCCTCGAGACGCTGTCGCTGCGCGTCCAGCGCCATTCGGACAATGCTGCAGAGCTCGCTCAGTGGCTCGAAGGGCACGATCAGGTCGCCTGGGTCACGTACACCGGGCTGGAATCCCACCCGTCGCATGCCGTCGCCAAGAGGATCATGCGCAACGGCTTCGGCTCAGTGCTCAGCTTCGGCATCGCAGGTGGCTACGAGGACGCCAAGACGTTCATCGACTCGCTCGAGCTGGCATCCCACCTAGCGAACGTCGGCGACGCCAAGACACTGATCATCCACCCGGCGTCGACGACCCATCAGCAGCTCGACGAAGAGGAACAACGGTCGTCCGGGGTCACGGCGGATCTCGTCCGGGTGTCCGTCGGCATCGAGCACATCGACGACATCAAAGCGGACCTCGAACGCGGGTTCGCGGCGGTCACGAAAGCCGCGGCCGCATAGCCCGCAGACGCAAGTGTGGACCGGGGCCGCATCGACGCCGCCCCGGTCCACGGTACGCTCGGCCCCCGGATGACTCAGGATCAGGACCACCGCCGGTACGGCTTCTCGACGCGAGCAGTCCACGCCGGGCAGCGCCCCGATCCCGAGACCGGCGCCAGAGCCCAGCCGATCTACGCGACGACGTCGTTCGTGTTCGACGACGCTCAGCATGCCGCCGACCTGTTCGCGTTGCAGACGTTCGGGAACATCTACTCGAGGATCGGCAACCCGACGAACGCCGCATTCGAGGAACGGATGGCGTCCCTCGAGGGCGGGCTCGGCGCACTGGCGACGTCGTCCGGGCAGGCGGCACAGCTCATCTCCGTACTCACTCTGGCGAAGCAAGGTGACGAGATAGTCGCCTCGCGGAGCCTCTACGGGGGCACCTACACCCAGTTCGACGTGACGCTGCGCAGGATGGGGATCGACGTCACCTTCGTCGACATCCACGACCCGGACGCCATCGAAAAGGCGGTCAACGTTCGCACGAAGGCGGTTTACGCCGAGACCATCGGCAACCCGAGAGGAGACGTGCCGGACATCGCCGCCGTGGCGGCGATCGCCCATGAGCGCGGCGTGCCGCTCATCGTCGACAACACGTTCGCCACGCCTTACCTGTGCCGCCCGATCGAGCACGGCGCCGACATCGTCGTGCACTCGGCCACGAAGTTCATCGGAGGGCACGGGGTCGTCATCGGGGGCGTCATCGTCGAGAGCGGCACGTTCCCGTGGGACAACGGCAACTTCCCGCTGCTCACCGACCCGTCACCCGCCTACCACGATCTGCGGTTCTGGGAGAACTTCCGTGAGTACGGGTACTTGATGAAGGCGAGGACCGAGCTGCTGCGCGACATCGGTGCCGCCCTCTCGCCGTTCAACTCCTTCCTGATGCTCATCGGCCTCGAGACGCTGCCGCTGCGGATGGCTCGCCACGTCGAGAACGCCCGCCGGGTGGCCGAGTTCCTCGACGACGACCCGAGGGTGGCGTGGGTCAGCTACCCGATCTTCGCCGAGAACCCGTGGACCGCCAACGCCCGGCACTACGCGCCGGAGGGCCCGGGGGCGATCTTCACGTTCGGCGTGGCAGGGGGCTTCGATGCCGGGGTTTCCTTCATCCAGGGCGTCGAGCTCGCCTCTCATCTCGCCAACGTGGGCGACGCCAAGACCCTCGTCATCCACCCGGCGTCCACGACGCACCAGCAGGTTCCGCAAGAGGATCGGGCCGGGATGGGAGTCACCGACGACATGATCCGCATATCCGTAGGAATCGAGGACGTCGACGACATCGTCGCCGATCTCGACGCGGCGCTCGGCCACCGAGGTACGGCGTGACGACGACCGTCGAGCCCGTGCCGGACGCCACCGCGGGAGAGCGGCTCCACATCATTCAGAACGCCGAATCGATCGCACTCGTCGGGGTCTCGTCGAACCCGATCAGGTCATCGAACTTCGTGGCCGCCTACCTGGTTCGCACATCGATGCGCACCTATCCGGTCAACCCGATGTACGAGACGGTGCTCGGCCTGCAGTGCTACCCGTCCCTGAGAGACCTGCCGGAGGCCCCCCACATCGTCGACGTCTTCAGGCGGCACGACGCGATACCAGAGGTCGTCGACGAGGCGATCGCCGTCGGCGCCAAGGTGGTGTGGTTTCAGCTCGGGCTCCGCCACGACGAAGCGGCTCGGACTGCGCGAGCCGCCGGGCTCCAGGTCGTCCAGGACCGCTGCCTCAAAATCGAGCACGCCCGCTGGCACGGTGGCCTCCACTACGCCGGCTTCGACACGCACGTCATCTCGTCGAGGAGACGCCGGCCCCTCTGAGTGCGCCCTCCGTTCGCGCTGATGACAGCATCGGCCACCCTCTGCCGATTACGCTTGAGCAACTCGACTGGAGGTGGGTGTGACGGCACCAGAATCGTCATCGTCCGACGCCATCAACAAGGCGATGGGCTCGATGGGGCAGGCTGAGAGACTCGTGGCGCTCGGCGCCCTCGTCATCGTGGCCATCGACCTGATCGGTGGGCTGATCGCCGACGAGTACTTCGTGAGCACACTGCCTTGGTTCCTCAGCGTGCTGATCGTGCTCGCGGTGTTTGCTCACAGGATGCGAGGCTCGACGATGCCGATCGACTACGGGTGGTGGGTCTCGCGGCTCGCACTCCTCGCCGGCGGTGTTGTCGCTTACTTCTTCCTGTACGACCTCCGCAACGGATTCTTCGACGGCGCCGACATCTTCTACGCCATCGTCGAGTACGTGGCGGCAGGGCTCTTGCTGTTCGGCGGCTACACGTTGGCCAAGCAGGGAGCCTGATCCGACGAACCTGATCGGAACGACCGGCGCCGTCGGCGCCGGTCGTTGCGCGAAGCGCCAGACTCGCCTGCCCCGTCGGGCGGCGGCAAGGTGCCGGGCACAGTCCCTCGACGAGTCAGGCGGCTGGGCCCTCAGCCACCCGACCCGGGTCCCGACCGGCGTGCGTGAACCGCGTGCACGGGAACATGCGTAATCCCTGACAGGATGAGCCAGGCCCGATCGGGATGATCGACCTTCGAGATGAACAGTTCCTGCGTCCCCACGTCGCATCACCGCGACGCACGGACGCAGGAACGAGTGGGGCAACGGTGGCCGGCGCGCCGGCGCGCTCTGTCGCGGGGGCCAATAGGCTACGGGCGGAGCCCTACCGCATGTCGGGCTCGCAGCGACCGTTGGAGCCCATGGACGATCCACTCAGCGCTCGATTCGCCGCCGGAGAGCCGGGCGCCGTCCGTGACATGTACGCCCGGCTCGGGCGTCCCGTCTTCAGCGTGGCGTACCGCGTGCTCGGCGACCGAAGCCTTGCCGAGGAGGCCGTCCAGCTGACGTTCCTGCAGGCGTGGCAAGCGGCAGGCCGGTTCGACCCGCAGCGCGACATCGCACCCTGGCTGTTCACCATCGCCCGGAGGGTCGCCATCGACCTCTACCGCAGGGAGCGTCGCCACCAAGCCGAGGACCTCGGCGATCGCGAGATCGCCACCCTGCCACCGTCGATCGAGCAGGCGTGGACCGCGTGGGAGGTGAGGCGGGCACTCGACGAGCTCCCCCCTCAGGAGCGCGAGGTCTTGCGGGCGACACACTTCGACGGCTTGACGCACGACGAGGCCGCCAAGCTGCTCAGGATCCCGATCGGAACCGTGAAGTCGCGCTCCTTCCGCGCATACCGGAGGCTCGCCGAGGTGCTGGCCCACCTCGAGGAGGCGTCGGCATGAACTGCGACGACTTCCGTAGCGCCCGCTCCCGCCGCATCGAGACCCAGGAGAGCCGGGCACACCTCGCCGGGTGCCCCGACTGCCGGCTCATCGACGATGCGCTGACGGCAGTCGGGCCGAAGCTCTCCGACCCTTCGGTGTGGATCGAGCCGAGCGCCGATCTCGAGTCGAGGGTCATGGCAGCCGTCGGTGGGGCTCCTGCAGAGCCGGCCGGGCGGTACTGGCTGTCGTGGCTCGCGGCCGCCGGGGTCGTCGCGCTGGTGCTCGGCGTGTTGTTCGCGTCGACGAGGGGCGCCGGTCCCGACTGGGAGGTGACGCTGGCGGCGACCGGCTCGGCGCCCGGCGCCGGCGCCCTGGCTTCCGGGTGGCGGGAGGACTCGGGTACGAGAGTCACCCTCGCCGTGAGCGGCCTGGACCCTGCGCCCGAGGGATACGTCTACGAGTTGTGGTTCTCCAACCCGGCCACCAGGGTCTCGGCCGGCACGTTTCGCACTGCGGGGGACGTGGAGCTGTGGACCGCCGTCAGCCGACGTGACTATCCGCGACTGTGGGTCACGCTCCAACCGGTCGGCGCCTACGACGACTACGTCACGGTGCTCGACACGGTCGACGGCTGACCCGAGGTCAGGACGGCTGACCCGAGGTCAGCTCGTCCACTCGGCCAGCTCGGCGTCCACCTGTGTGAGGTCGATGGTGAACTGAGGTGCCTCGACACCGAGACCGGGGAATCCAACGATGCCCCTCGGCAGACCGGCGCTTCTGCGCTGGTAACGGGTCTTGCCGGGGGCGACGACGAACGGCGTGCTCATCGGGCGGGACGGCTGCGGGGCGACGGACGATGACAGCGCCTGTGCCTCCAAGCCGTCGACATGGACGCCGCGGTAGCCGGCGCGCCGGAGCGCCCTGCGCAAGCGGCGTGAACGCCTCGATCCCTGCACGCCTCCTCCTTCGATCTGGACGCTACGCAGAGTAGTCGCATCGTCTCGACACATCGGGGAGCCTTCGGGAGCTCTTCGAATGATCATCGGCAGGTCAGCCGAGGAACTGCAGCCAAGCCTCGAGAGCGGCTCCGATGTCATCCGGCGAGTCCTCCTGGAGGAAGTGGCCGCCGCGCACCGTGACCTCGGTCTGGTTCGGCCACGCCCGGCACCGCTCTCGCTGCCTACCCACGAGTATCGCCCCCGGATCGGCGTTGACGAAGAGCTTCGGCACGTCGCTCTCCGCCAGCCATGCCTCGTACGACGCGACGATTTCGGTCACGTCGGCAGGGTGCCCTTCGATGGGGATCTCGCGAGGCCACGTGAGCGTCGGGCGCCTCGACTCGCCGGCAACGAGGTAAGGCGCCCGGTACACGTCCATGTCCTCGGCGGTGAGCTCGCCCAGCATGGACGCCGGGAGGATCCTCTCGACGAACACGTTCTTCTCGAGCACAATGACCTCACCTGCGCTCGAGCGCATGCTCTCGAAGATCGGGCGTGCCGCATCCGGCCAGTCGTCCCAGGTGACCGGGGTGACGATGGCCTCCATGTACGCAATGCCGCGAACCGAGTCACGGTGCCGGTTCGCCCAGTCGAAGCCGAGGCCAGAGCCCCAGTCGTGGACGACGAGCACGACACGCCGGCGTGCACCGACGTGCTCCAAGAAGGCGTCGAGGTACTGACGGTGCTCCACGAACCGATAACGGTCCGCTCCGCTGTCGTCGAACTTGTCCGAGTCTCCCATGCCGATCAGATCGGGGGCGACGCACCGTCCGAGGTGCGAGACGTGCGGAATGATGTTCCGCCACAGGTACGACGAAGTCGGGTTCCCGTGTAGGAAGACGATCGGATCGCCCTCGCCGACCTCGACGTACGCCATCGAATGCCCGAGAACCTCTGCCCGCCTCTTCTCCACACCCTCTCCTCGGTGTATGGCTCCTCGATGAATGGGCCATGCCGGCCGGCCGAGAACTTACCCCGGGTCGACGCCGGATCGAAATGGCTTGCGTCCACGGTCATGGGTACGCTCGTCGGTCACCGATCGTGAGGAACGACATGTGCTTCGACACGGACGCCCTGCCGCCGATCACCCCGATCTCCGGGGCCGCGATCCATCACGACGACCTCGTGTTGACTGCCGCCGACGGGGCGGAGTTCGCCGCATTCGAGGCGCGGGCCGAGCACCATCCGCGCTCGGGCGTGGTCGTGCTACCGGACGTGCGAGGCCTGTTCAGGTTCTACGAGGAGCTCGGGCTGCGCTTCGCAGAGAGAGGAGTCGATGCGGTCGTCATCGACTACTTCGGCAGGACAGCGGGCATCTCGAAGCGCACCGACGACTGGGAGTACATGCCGCACGTCGAACTGGTCACCCAAGAGGGGCTGGAGGCGGATGTGGTGGCGGCGATCCATCGCCTGCGGTCGGGGCGAGAGCCGATGTCCCTGTTCACCGTTGGGTTCTGCTTCGGGGGCAGCAACTCGTGGCACCAAGCGGCCAACGGACTCGGATTGGCGGGAGCCGTCGGGTTCTACGGCAACCCGAGCCGGCCGGACCGCCCGAAGGGAGCCCCGCCCGTCGTCGCCAGGGTGGGTGAGATGCGGGGCGCCATCCTCGGGCTCATGGGCGGCGACGACCCGGGAATCCCGCAGGCCGACGTCGACGCCTACCGGGAGGCGCTCGACGCCGCAGGCGTGAAGAACGAGATCGTGGTGTACGAGGGAGCGCCTCACAGCTTCTTCGACCGCAAGCAGGACGATTACGCCGCCGACTCGGCCGACGCATGGGAGAGGGTGCTGGCGTTCATCGAGGCCAACGGGTGATGCCCCGACGCCGTCCCCCGCCGCCCGATGAAGGGCGGACCGTGAGGGCGGGTTGCGGCCACCTCGCCGGCGTGACCGCCCGGCCCGCTCCGGACGGAGGGTGCGAAGAGTGCCTCGCCATCGGTGGGAGCTGGCTGCACCTCCGCTTCTGTTACGAGTGCGACCGCAAGCTGTGCTGCGACGGCTCGCCGAACCGGCACGCCCGCCGGCACGCCCTCGAGGCAGGCCACCCCGTGGCGTGCTCGGCCGAGCGTGGAGAGAGCTGGGCGTGGTGCTACCAGGACGAGACCATCCTCGAGCCGATCCCGCCTAGCCTCAACTGATGCACGACGACATCAAAGCGGCCGCCCACCGTCACTTCCCGAGGACACGCCACGACCTGGAAGCTCTCGTCAGGATTCCATCGGTGTCGGCCGACGGGTTCGACAACGCCCATGTCAGGCAGTCCGCAGACCTCACGGCGGAGCTCATGCTCTCGGCAGGATTCCGGGACGTCAGGCTGTTGGAGATCGAAGGGGCGCACCCGGCGGTGTTCGGTCAGATCGCTGGTCCACCGGGATCGCCGACCCTGCTGCTCTATGCCCACCACGACGTGCAGCCCCCCGGACCGGACACCGAGTGGGAGACGCCGCCCTTCGATCCGACCGAGCGAGACGGGCGCCTCTACGGGCGGGGCACGTCCGACGACAAGGCGGGGATCGCCGTCCACCTCGGCGCCGTCAGGGCGCACGAGAGCGCCCCTCCCCTCCACGTGAAGCTGTTCGTGGAGGGCGAGGAGGAGATCGGGTCACGCCACCTGTCGGCGTTCCTCTCGGCGTACAAGGATCTCCTCGACTCGGACGTCATCGTCATCGCCGACTCGGGGAACTGGAGGGTTGGAGTTCCGGCCATCACGGTCTCGCTGCGTGGACTCGTGGACTGCGTCGTCGAGGTGAGGACGCTGCGCCATGCCGTTCACAGCGGTAGTTTCGGCGGCGCACTCCCGGACGCTCTGACCTGCCTCGGCAGGATGATCGCGTCGCTCCACGACGAGGCTGGGGAGGTGGCGATCCCGGGCCTGACGTCGGGAGAGGCCGATCCACTCGACCTCGGAGAGGATGAGCTGCGCGAGCTCGCCGGGGCGCTCGACTCCGTGGAGATGCTCGGCATCGGGAGCCTCACGTCACGCATCTGGACGAAGCCGGCGGTGTCGGTGCTGGCCGTAGACGCTCCACCGGTCTCTCAGGCGATCAACCAGCTCGTCCCCGTGGCCAGAGCCAAGGTGAGCCTCAGGATCGCTCCCGGCGAGGATCCGGACGCCGCCATGGCAGCCCTCGTGGCCCACCTCGAGGAGAACGTGCCCTGGGGGGCCGAGGTGACGATCACTCCCGGTGCCACCGGCGAGGCCTTCGACCTCGATGCGACCGGGGTGGCTCATTCCGCCTTCCGCGACGCCTTCGCAGAAGCGTGGGGCACCGACGCGGTCGACATCGGGGCTGGGGGCTCGATCCCGTTCGTGGCGGCATTCTCAGAGCTCTTTCCGCAAGCCGCCATCCTCCTCACGGGTGTGGCAGACCCAGGGAGCCGCGCCCACGGTCCTGACGAGAGCCTCGACCTCCTCGAGCTGCAGCGGGGAATCGTCGCTGAAGCGATCGCGATGCGGCTCCTCGCCGAGGACCGGCGAGACGACGGCTGAGCTCACCGCCGGCACAACCACCGACCGAGTCGTTGCGATCGCTGCGTCATCTGGGGATCCGAGTCCGCTTGAACTCGTTGACGTTCGTCCAGGCGAGCATGTCGAGGATGCGCTCGACGTCGCCGCGGCAATGCCGGTCCATGAGGCGCACGAATACGGCGTCGTCCCCGTCGATGAACGTCGGAACGCCGAACACGCCATGGCGCTTCACGGCCTCCGTGTGCTCCTCGCCGAGTGTTGCGAGCGGTTGCCCGGTTGCGACGACGGCACTGACCTCGTCGGGATCGAGCCCTACGGTCTCGGCGACACTGCGCATCGTCGCCTCTTCGTTGATGTCTGCCGCGTCGCTGTGGCGGGCGTCGAACAAGGCCCTGTGGTAGGCGCCGAATGCCTCCGAGAACTCGTCGCGGACCGCGATGCCCCACTGGAGAGCCAGCACGCCCCTCGTTCCTTCGGCTCCGTCGGGCCGCTCCCAGACGGGAGTCTCGTCCTCGGAGACCTTCGTCTGGGCGAGCGAGAAGGGCACGAACGACACGTCCCAGCCTGCACCGTCCTCGATTGCATCGACGACGACTTCGTTGGCGATCCGGGCGAATGGGCAGAGGTAGTCGAAGGTCACCTGAAACGTGCGGGCCATGTGCGCTCCTCGTGCGGATCCCGCCACGGTAGCGCGGCACCGTCCGGGCAACGACGAGGTGTCTACGGATCGCAGCTACCAGTCTGGAACAGGCATTATATGAGCGGCTTTCTATCAGATTTGGGAATAGGTCGCCGGATTACAGCATTACAATTCGACACGCCGCCAGGAAAGGAAGCACCACATTGGCGAACGACCTCTCCACCCTGACCCTGCCAGTGCTGCCGCTCCGCAACGGGGCGGTCTTCCCTCACATGGTCGTGACGGTCGCCGTCGAGTCGGACGAGGCGCGGCGTGCCATCGCCGCCGCCGAGAGCTCCGGCTCGCAGATCCTGCTCGTTCCGGTCGTCGACGGCGAGTACGCCGGGGTCGGGACGGTCGCAGACATCCAGGAGCTGTCACAGGGAGGCGTGACGTCCGCTCTCATCTCCGGGGTCTCCAGAGCGACCATCGGCGCCGCCACGCCACGGGGAGACGACGTGCTCTGGGTCGAGGCGCTCCCCGTGGAGGAGCAGGCGGACCACGACGAGGAGACGAGACGGATGGCGACCGAGTTCAAGGCGGTCGTGACCGAGATCATGAGCCATCGCGGGATCGGAGGCGCCGTAGAGCGCATGCTGGACTCGTCGGACCCCGGCAGGCTCGCCGACCTCGCTGCCTACTCACCCGACCTCACCCTGGAGCAGCGTGTGCGGGTGTTGACGACGACGGATGTCAAGGAGCGGCTCCGGATCGTCCTCGACTGGATGAACGAGACCCTGGCCGAGCTGCAGATACGGCAGCGGATCCGCGAGGACGCCACCGAGCGCATCGACAAGTCGCAGCGGGACTACCTGCTCAGGCAGCAGATGGATGCGATCCGGTCGGAGCTGGGTGAGGGCGAGTCGGACGTCGCCTCCGAGTACAGAGCGAAGCTCGCGGCGCGCCACCTGCATGACTCCGTCGCTTCGTCCATCGAGCGAGAGATCGATCGACTCGAGAGGATGAGCGAGCAGAGCCCCGAGCACTCGTGGATCAGGACTTGGCTCGATACCGTGTTCGACGTCCCGTGGGAGACCACCACACAGGACGACCTCGACCTCGTCAAGGCCCGCGGCGTGCTCGACGACGACCACACCGGGCTCGACGACGTCAAGGAACGTATCGTCGAGCATCTGGCGGTCCGCAAGCTCCGCTCCGAACGCGGCCTCGACGCCGTCACGTCCGGTCGGGGCAGCGGCGCCATCCTCCTGCTCGTCGGCCCTCCGGGCGTCGGCAAGACGTCGCTCGGCGAGTCGGTGGCGAGGGCGCTCGGCAGGAAGTTCGTCCGTGTCGCCCTCGGCGGAATCAGGGACGAGGCGGAGATTCGCGGCCACCGCCGGACGTACGTGGGGGCGCGTCCCGGCCGTGTCGTCCGCGCCCTCATCGAGGTCGGGTCCATGAACCCGGTCTTCCTGCTCGACGAGATGGACAAGGTCGGCGCCGATTGGCGCGGCGACCCCTCGTCGGCCCTGCTCGAGGTGCTCGACCCGGCCCAGAACCACACGTTCCGGGACCACTACATGGAGCTCGATCTCGACCTCTCGAACGTACTCTTCGTGGCGACGGCGAACGTGCTCGACACCATCCCTGCGCCGCTCCTCGACAGGACCGAGGTCATCCGGCTCGACGGCTACACCGACCGAGAAAAGGTCGCCATCGCTCGCGACCACCTCCTCCCGCGTCAGATCGAGCAGGCCGGCCTCGAAGAAGGCGAGCTGATCGCGTCGGATGACGTGCTCGCCGCAGTCATCGACGGGTACACGCGGGAGGCCGGGGTGCGCGGGCTCGAGCGACAGTTGGGCAAGCTCGCCCGCAAGGCCGCCACCCGCCTCGCCACCCAAGAGGCCGAGCCACCGATCGTCGCCGAGGAACACCAACTCAAGGAGCTGCTCGGCAAGCGGCCGATCCATCACGACGAGGCGAAGGACAGGACGAGCGTCCCGGGCGTCTCGACCGGCCTGGCGGTGACGGGGAGCGGCGGGGACGTGCTCTTCATCGAGGCGACCGCCATGAGCGGCGAGCCCGGCCTGATGCTGACCGGTCAGCTCGGGGACGTGATGAAGGAGTCCGCCCAGATCGCGCTGTCGTACGTTCGGTCACACGCAGCCGAGCTCGGCATCGATTCGGCTGCGCTCGATCGCAGGTTCCACATCCACGTGCCGGCGGGCGCCATCCCCAAGGACGGGCCCTCCGCCGGCATCGCGATAACGACGGCGCTCGTCAGCCTGCTCACCGGCCGAAAGGTGCGCGAGACGGTGGGCATGACGGGCGAGGTGACACTGCAAGGAAGGGTCCTGCCGATCGGAGGCGTGAAGCAGAAGGTGCTCGCCGCCCACCGCGCCGGGCTCACCGAGGTGATCCTCCCCGCTCGCAACGCCGACGACCTCGACGACGTCCCGGAGCAGGTTCGTGAAGAGATGAGGTTCCACACCTTCGGCGAGATCGGAGAGGTGCTCGAGGTGGCGATGGGCTGACCCAGCCCGAGATTCAGTCGTCCTGCTCGATGTCGACGTCGAGCTGCCCGTCCCGCCATCTCGCCCGGAACTCGGTTTCGTGCTCATCGCCGTCGAAGGTCACCCGGACCTCGTCGGGCCCCTCGTGGTCGATGTCGGCTTCGTACCCTGGGGCGGGGACCGCCCCCTGCAACCGGACCTCGCCCTGCCGATACCTGATGCTCACCGTCCCTCCTCGCATCGAATAGGACTTCGTGGTCCATTCGTCCTCCGGCTGGGTCGTCGGCGGCGGCGGCGGCGGCGTCGTGGTCTTCGTCTCGGGAGGCTCGGTGGCCGACGTGGTGGAGGGGGCGTCGGTCGTCGTCGTGACGATCGAAGGCGGATCGGTCGACGGTGCACCCGTCGTCGGACCGGTCTCCCCGGAAGAGGGCGCGTCCGACGGCGTCGTCGTCTCGCCGGACACGGTGCCGGCGGCGGCCACCGCACCGGACGAGAGCTCGGACGGCCGGTCCGTGACCGCGTCGCGAACGATCCCGACCGCCGCCCATGCGACGGCCGCCGACAACACCGAGGCTGCAGCCCAGCCGAGCACGAACATGAACTTGCGGCTCACGGCACCATGATGCCGCAGCCGGGGCATTTCATGGATAAGCGAGGGTCAACCAGGGCTCAATTGTCCGTCGCGGGGCCCTGGATCGCAGGCTTCGTCTGTATCGTCTCTCGCATGCCTTCCGTGCTACTCGTCGAGGATGACCAGCGGATCCGCGAGGCGCTGGCAGGCGCCCTGGCGGCTCGCGGCTACGACGTCCGCTCGACGAGCACCGGCATGGCAGGAGTGCAGGAGGCCATCGGGGGAGATACCGACGTGGTCGTCCTCGACCTCGGCCTGCCCGACGTCGACGGCGCCAAGGCGCTCCAGATGATCCGGGCCGTCGCCTCCGTCCCGGTGATCGTCGCCACCGCCCGCGACGACGAGAGGGAGATCGTCCGGTTGTTCGACCTGGGCGCCGACGACTACGTGGTCAAGCCGTTCTCGGCCGAGCACCTCGAGGCGCGGATCCGCGCCGTGCTGCGCCGGGTCGGCGGGTCGGACGATCAGCCGCCGCTCGTGGTCGGCGGGCTCCAGATCGACGTGGACGCCCACGAAGCCACCCTCGAGGGGAAGCCGCTCGACCTCACGTCGAAGGAGTTCGATCTCCTCGCCTACCTGGCATCGCGTGTCGGAGCGATGGTGACCAAGCGCGAGATCCTCGCAGAGGTGTGGCGAATGCCGTACGGCGGGGCGGACAGGACCGTCGACGTCCACTTGTCGTGGCTCCGCAAGAAGCTCGGAGAGACCGCGCTGGCGCCCCGTTACCTGCACACCAAGCGGGGCGTAGGCGTCAAGCTGGTCGACCCGGCCAAGTGAGATCGCGGCTGCGCCTCGTGAGCTTGGCGGTCACCGCCATGGTGGTCATGGCGTTCCTCCTCCCGCTGGCGGCCCTCGTGCGAGAACTGGCCCGCGACAGGGCGCTCACGCGGGCGGAGCGAGATGCCCAGCTCGTGGCGTTGTTGATCACGTCGGATCCGGCCTCGGGGCCCGCCCTGGCACTCGACACATTCGGGGGAGCCGAGGCGGGCCTTTCGATCGTCCTCGACGACGGCTCCGTGCTCGGGGCCCCTCTCGACCCCGAACTGACATCCGACCTGAACACGACGGCCGCTTTTCGCAGAGGCGAGCCGGGTGGCGAGGCCGTGTACGTTCCTGCGATCGCCGGAGACGGGGAGATCGCAACGGTACGGCTCTTCGTGGCCGATGCCGAGCTGTCCTCGAACGTCGTCCGCGCGTGGCTCGTCTTGGGGGGTCTCGGCGTGATCCTGGTGCTCATAGGGGTCGCGGCGGCCGACCGTCTCGGCAGGTCGGTCGTGAGGTCGGTCGACGACCTGTCGGCCGCCGCCAACCGCCTCGGCGAGGGCGATCTCGAGGCACGCGTCGATCCGAGCGGCCCGCAAGAGCTCGTCGACGTAGGCAACGAGTTCAACCGTCTCGCCGCCAGCGTTGCCGGGCTGCTCCAGCAAGAGAGGGAGACGGCGGCCGACCTCTCGCACCGGCTGCGGACACCGCTCATGGCAGCCCGCCTCGACGCCGAGGCGCTGCCCGGCTCCCCCGCCAGAGACCGCCTCCTCGGCGACATCGACGAGCTCGCCCGGAGCGTCGACCACATCATCGGCGAGGCCCGCAGGACGGTGCGCCAGGGAGGGGCGCACCCCGTGGACGTCGCTGCCATCGCACGCCGATCCATGGCGTTCTGGAGCGCCCTCGGCGACGAGCAGGACCGCAAGAGCGACCTCGTGGTGTCGCTGCCCGAGCCCGTCCTGGTGACGGCACCGGCCGCCGACCTGGAGGCGGCGATCGACGCGCTGCTCGGGAATGTCTTCGCGCACACCCCCGAGGGGACCGGCTATTCGTTGCTGGTCGAGCCCGAGAGCGACGGGTGGATTCGGGTGACCGTGGCCGACACCGGTCCCGGCTTCTCGGTGGCCGACCCTCTCGAAAGGGGCGCCAGCGGCGCCGGCTCGACCGGGCTCGGCCTCGACATCGCCCGGAGGACGGCCGAGGCAGCGGGCGGCAGGATCCGGCTGGAGACGCTCGCCGAAGGAGGGGCGTCCATCAGCATGTCACTGCGAACGACCGACGAAGCGCCGCCAGACTGAGGCGCGCCTCGGGGGACCACCCACGTGGTCCCCCGAGTCTCCTCCCACGGACCCCGTCAGCCCAAGGCGCTCGTGAGCGCCCGCTTCACGTAGACCTTGGCGAGGTGCGCCTTGTACTCCTCCGAGCCGTAGAGGTCCTCGAGCACGGTGACGCCTTCGACGGCTCGCTCGGCCGCCGCCGCGATCGCCTCTGCCGATCCGTCCGAGCCGACGATGGCCTCGGTCGACCCGGCGGCGAGCATCGGCTTCGTGCCGACGCCCGTGAGGGCGACCCGGGCGTCCTCGACCGTGCCGTTGCTCTTGCGAACCCAGGCAGCGGCGCCGGCGACCGCGTAGTCGCTGTGTCCGCCCCTCCGTCCGAGCTTGTCGTACGCCGACATGCCGCCTTTGGGCAGGTGTACCTCGACGAGGATCTCGTCGGGCTCGAGGGCCGACGTGAGCGTGTCGACGAAGAAGTCGGCAGCGGCGATCTCCCTCGTCCCTCTTGCCGATCGGGCCACCAGCGTCGCCCCGCACGCCAGAGCGGCGGCCGGCTGGTCGGCGGCGATATCGGCGTGGGCGAGCGCGCCGCACGTGGTGCCGCGGTTGCGCACCTGCACGTCACCGGTCCACGCCGCCGCCTGAGCCAACGCCGCGGCGTGCTGGCGAACGAGCGCATCCGCCGCAGTCTGCCCATGGCGAACGAGCGCCCCGATCGAGATGTGGTCGCCCTGGTCCTCGATCGCACCGAGGCCCTGGATCCGGCCGATGTCGATGACCAACTCGGGAGACAGCAGCCGGAGCTTCATCATCGGGATGAGGCTCATCCCGCCGGACATCACCTTGGCGCCGGGATTCGCTGCCAGGGCATCGACGGCCTCGTCCAGCGATGACGGGGCCATGTAGTCGAACTCACGTGGGTACATGCCTATCCCCTCGCATCCTGAATCGCTTGCCAGACCTTGCGGGGCCTCAGCGGCATGTCGATGTGCCTCACCCCGAGCGGAGCCAGCGCGTCGACGACGGCGTTGACGATGGTCTGCGCCGACCCGATCGTGCCGGCCTCGCCGATGCCCTTCACCCCCATCGGGTTGACGTCCGTCGGGGTGTTGGTCCAACCGAGGTCGAAGGCAGGCAGATCCGACGCCGTCGGCAGCGGGTAGTCGACGAGCGAGCCCGTCAGCAGGTTGCCGTCGCCGTCGTAGATCGCCTCTTCGAACATCGCCTGCCCGACCCCCTGGGCGATCCCGCCGTGGAGCTGACCGTCGACGATCATCGGGTTGATGCGGTTGCCGCAGTCGTCGACGGCGATGTACTGCATCAAGTCGACGTCGCCTGTCTCCGGATCGACCTCGACGACCGCCAGGTGCGATCCGAACGGCCAGGTTGCGTTGCCCGGCGAGAACACCGCGTGCGCCTCGAGGCCCGCCTCGAGGCCGTCGGGGCCTTTGTGCGGCTTGTAGGCGACCTCGGCGATCTGGGCCCACGACACCTTGTTGCCCGGTGCCCCGGCGACATACCCGCCGCCGTCGCCGAACCGGATGTCCTCTGTCGAGGCCTCGAGCATGTGGGCGACGATGTCTGCCGCCTTGGCCCGCACCTTCTCGGCCGCCTGCCACGTCGCAGCTCCGTCGACGGCCGCCGATCGGCTCCCGAACGTGCCGATGCCGGCCGGCGACTCGGCGGTGTCACCGTGTGTCACCCTGATCGTGTCGTAATCGATCCCGAGCCGGTCGTGCACGACCTGGGCCCACGTCGTCTCGTGACCCTGGCCGCTCGGCCCCGTCCCGATGATCACCGTCGCCGATCCGTCGGGATTGACCCTGACGAGCCCCGAGCCGCTGAACGCCGACGGCATGCCGTATGCGTCCCACCCGAACCCGAACTCGCTGAGCACCGAAGGGCCGAACCCGCAGACCTCCACATAGGTCGCCAACCCGATGCCGAGATACCTGCCCTCCTGGAGGGCCTGGGCTTGCTTCTTGCGCAACCCTTCGTAGTCGGCGTGCGCCAGCAGCGTGTCGAGGTTGACCTCGTAGTTGCCGCTGTCGATCGCCAAGCCGACGTTCGTCGTCGCAGGGAACTGGTCGGCTCCCCAGTAGTTCTTCTTCCTGACGTCCCCCGGGTCCATCCCGATCTCGCGGGCGTAGGCGTCGATGATGCGCTCCAGGTAGTAGGCCGCCTCGGGGCGACCGGCTCCGCGATACGCGTCCGTCGTCTGGGTGTTCGTCGTCACGCACCTCACCTGCCACGCGGTCGGGATGTCGTATTGGCCGCTGGCGACGAACAGCCCGAGCACGGGTATGGCGACGGTGAAGTTCTGTGAGTAGGCGCCCATGTCGGCGATGGCGTCGAGCTCGTACCCGAGGATCTCGCCGTCCTTCGTTCCGACGATCGTCGCCGTGCCGATCCAGCCGCGCCCCTGGATGGTCGAGTACGCCGCTTCGCGGCGGGTCTCCGTGAACCGGACAGGCCTGCCGAGTCTTTGCGAGGCGAAGCACACCAGGATCTCGTCGGGGTACACGTTGAGCTTGCACCCGAAGCCTCCCCCGACCTCGGGAGCGATGACGTGCACGTCATTTCCGGCGACGCCGAACGTCTTGCCGATGGCGGCGCCGAGGGCATGCGGGATCTGCGACGAGCTCCACACGTCGAAGCGCCCGTACCCCCGGTTCCAGTCGGCGACGACGGAACGGGGCTCGATGGCGACGGGGATGAGACGCTGGTTCGTCATCTCGATGCTGACGATGACCGAGTCGTCCCGCTTCTTGGCCTCCTCGATGGCCGGCCTGTGGTCTGTGAGCTCGAAGACGCCGGGCCACCAGTCGTGCGCCACCCAGGTCACGAGCACGTTCGAGTCCAGGTCATCATGGACCTTGACCTCGTCGGAGGCGGCCTGCTTCAAGTCGACGACGGCCTGGAGCGGCTCGTAGTCGACGTCGACCGCCTCGACGGCGTCCGCAGCGATCGTCGGCGTCTCGGCGACGATCATCGCAACGGCCTCGCCGGCGTGCTTGACGACGCCGTCTGCGAGGAGCGGGCGGAGCTTACCGACCGGGACCTGCGCCAGCAGCGGGCCGAGGTGGCGAACGTCGTCGATGGTGTAGACGGCGAGCACTCCCGGCATCGCCAGTGCCCCGGAGGCGTCGATCGAGTTGATCCTGGCGTGGGCGAACGGGCTTCGTACGAAGGCGGTCGCCGCCTCCCCCGCCCGCTTGATGTCGTCGACGAACCTGCCGTGGCCCTGGATGAGCGCCGGGTCCTCCTTGCGGCGGACGATCCCGCCCATGACGCTCGTGGTGGTCGTCATGACACCCCCTCGAAGTCCGTCGTCCAGTCGGGGGGCGGTGGTTCGACGCCGCGCATCTTGGCGCCGGCGTACTCGACCGCCCTGACGATGTTGTGGTACCCGGTGCAGCGACAGAGATTGCCCTCGAGCGCGTGGCGGATCTCGTCCTCGGACGGATCGTCGTTCTGCTCGAGCAGACCCACCGCCGACATGATCATCCCGGGAGTGCAATACCCGCACTGCAGCCCGTGCCGTTCCCAGAAGCCCTCCTGAACGGGATGGAGATCGCCGTTCGACGCAAGGCCTTCGATGGTTCGCACCTCGGCACCGTCCGCCTGGACCGCCAGCATCGTGCACGACTTCGTCGTCACACCGCCGACCTGCACCGTGCACGCGCCGCAGTACCCGGTCTCGCATCCGACGTGGGTGCCGGTGAGCCTCAGGTTCTCGCGCAGAAAGTGGACGAGCAGTGTGCGGGGTTCTACGTCGGCGGTGACATCCGTGCCGTTCACCGTCACCGTGATCTCCATGACACCCCTTTCATGCCTCGGATCACTTCCGAAGGTAGCAACACGCCGGGCCGCGTGTCGGAGAAAGCCGCCTTGGAGTTGCCCCGGCCGGGCCTGCTAGCTCCTGCTTCCGAACAGGCGCTTGAAGAAGCGTCCGATGCCGGCGAGCAGGCTGGCGAAGAAGAGCGAGAAGCCCTTCACGTCACCTGCTCGGACCTGGGCGGCCTCTTCGTTGCTGCTGGCAGCCAGCTTCGCCTCGAGGCACGACACGAACTCGCCGATCAGGCGGCTCGACATCTCTTTGATGAGCCCCGTCCTGCCGAACTGGGCGGCCGCACCAGACAGGAGCACGTCGGCGTCGACGGTCACCCGAGTCCTGCCGCCGACCTGCTCGAGGGCGTATGCCACCTTGACCTGCCCGACGGAACCGCCCCGCTTGTCGACGCCCTTGCCGTTGACCGATCCGGTCCGCGCCGCGACGTCCGAGGCGACCGTCGCCTCCCCCTCGAACTTGGCGGTCATCGGCCCGAGCTTGACGCTGACGTTGCCCGCATAGACGTTGTCGCCCTTCGCCTCTGTGAGCTCGGCGCCCGGGAGGCACATGGCGAGCTCTGGAACGTTCTGGAACAGCGCCCAAACGTCGTCGAGCTTGCGGTCGACTTCGATGACCTCGTTGATCTTCATGGGGCGATCATACCGACGAGGCGTCGGCGGCTGCCTGGAGGGTGTTTATCGTTCGACGATGGAGACCGAGCCGCCGCCCTCCCGCCCCGCGACCGCGCTCCGAGAGGGCGTGGTCGCCATCCTCCCGCTGATGATCGGAGTCATCCCGTTCGGATTCGCATTCGGCGTCGCCGCCGCCGGGAGCGGCATCGACGTGAAGCTCGCCTGGTCGACCTCGCCGATCATCTTCGCTGGGGCGGCGCAGCTCGCCACCGTCCAACTCCTCTCGTCGGACACGTCGTTGCTCGTCGTCGCCGCCACCGGCCTGATGATCAACCTGCGTCATGTGATGTACAGCGCAGTGCTCGCCTCGGACTTCCGGCGGTTCCCGCGGCCGTGGCGCGTGGGGTTGCCCTACCTCCTCACCGACCAGACGTTCGCCATGGCGGCGACTCGCTTCGAGCACAGCGAAGACCCTTCATACAAGCGTTGGTACTACCTCGGGGTCGGGATGACCCTGTGGGTCTGGTGGCAAGCCACGACGGCCCTCGGGATCGTCCTCGGCGCCGGCATCCCGAGCGACTGGAACCTCGACTTCGCCATTCCGGCGGTGTTCCTGGCACTCCTGGTGCTGAGCGTCAAGAGCCGCCCGGGGCTCGTCGCAGCGGCGGCGGCAGCCACCGTCGCCACGCTCGGGCACGGGATGCCGTATGGCCTCGGCCTCGTCACCGGGATCGGGTTCGGCATCGCAGCCGGAGTGTTCGCCGAGCGCTGGTGGCGAGGGTGACGGCACTGGCAATCGTCGTCATCGGCGCCGGGACGTACGCCATGCGGCTGTCGTTCATCGGCTTCCTGGGAGACCGGCGGGTGCCTTCGTACATCGAGCGGCCCCTCCGCTACGTCGCCCCCGCCGCCATGGCGGCTCTCGCCTTCCAACCGACGCTCGTGCGCCAAGGCGAGATCGCCATCACGCCGGGCAACCTGCGCATCTGGGCGCTCCTCGTCGCCTTCGTCATCGCCTGGCGCACGAAGAGCGTCGCCCTGGTGATCGTCGGTGGGCTGGGCGCCCTCGCCGTGCTCGAATGGCTGCTGTGAGCGGTCTCGTCGGTGGGGTGCCCGATCGGCGCCTCTCCGGCGGTCAGTTCCTCACGGCAGGATCAGGCTTCCCCGACTCGGCGACCGCCACGAGATTGTCGAGGAACCTGACCCACGCCGGGGTGATGACGGCGATGATCGGATCGTCGGCGTCGAACCCGCCGTGGGTGAACGTGATCTGCGTGCCGCCTCCGTCGGACTCTCCGAGCTCGAACCGGATCGTGGTGCCCTTCCACCACGGAGGGCTCTCGGGGACGTGCCACTCGACCTCGGCCTCGCCGATCGCGGTCACTGAGAGCTCGAAGACTACCGGCGAGGTCGGGAACGTCACTTGGAACGAGTCACCGGGAGCGCCGGCGGCGCCTTCGACCCGGTCCGACCACCAACCGGCGATCCCAGCCGGGTCGTCGAGCCAGTGCATGACGTCGGCCGGTGGGCACGACGTCTCGAACTGAGCCTTGATCGCATAGTCGCCCATGGTGGAACCTCCCGTGATCGGAACCTATTTCAGTGGCGACTATATCGCGCTGCCTCCGCTATTTCAAAGTCGGCTAAAATGGCGTGGTGGACGTCCTCCAGGTGGTCGCCGAACCGCGTCGCCGTCAGATCCTCTCTCTCGTCTGGGAGCATGAGCTGGCTGCGGGCGAGATCGCGGGCCACTTCGACATGACGTTCGGGGCCGTCTCCCAGCACCTGGCGGTGCTGCGCGGTGCCGGCCTGGTGTCCGTGCGCAGGGACGGCAACCGGCGCTTCTACACAGCGGACAAGGAAGCGCTCGGACCGTTGCGCCCGATGCTCGAGGCGATGTGGCGCGATACGCTCGACCGGCTCGCCGACTCGATCGAGGGCCAAGAGCCATGAGCCCTCCGATCACCGTCGAGCGCCGCATCTCTGCATCGCCGTCAGTCGTGTACGCCTACCTGACCGACTCGGAGCTGTGGGCTCGCTGGCAAGGGATCGGAGCGGCCATCGAGGCGGCACCCGGCGGGATCTTCTCGATGGCGATGGGCAACGGGATGCGGGCCCGCGGCCAGTTCGTCGAGCTGGTCGAGGACAGCCGCGTCGTCTTCACCTGGGGGTGGATCGATCATCCGGCCGTCCCGCCGGGATCGAGCACCGTGCAGATCGACCTCGTGGCCGAGGGAACCGGGACGATCGTCAAGCTGACTCACACCGGGCTACCCGAAGCCGAGGTCCCCATCCACGTGGCGGGGTGGGACCATTACCTCCCGAGGTTGGCGATCGTGGCGGAGGGCGGGGACCCCGGCCCCGACCCGTCGTGACGTGGCGCACGACCACCCGCTGTGACGTGATCGGGCCCGCACGCCCGGAGAGGGACGCCGATCGGCTCAAGCGCCGTTGCGCTCGTCGCGCCACGCGAGCCAGTCTGCCCCGCGGTCGACACCCCAACCCGGCCCGTTGAAGCCCAGCGTGAACTGGGTGAACCCCAGGTCGACGTAGTCATCCACGTCCTCCGTGAGGAAGCGGTCCAGGTCGTCGGGATCTAGCCCGAGGCTCCACTCGATGTCGCCCGGGTCGCGTCCCACCTCGTCGCACCAGCGGCGCAGGGCTGCGATCTTCGGGACCACCTCGTCGGGGCTGTCGGGGAACCGGGCGTGCCAGATGTCGGCGTGCTCGGCCACCATTCGGAGCGTGAGCCGCTCGCCCCAGCCGCCGATCATGATCGGCATGCTCCTCGTCGGCGGCGGGTTGAGGACCGCCAGCCGCCGTTGCATCACGGGGATGGCGGCGCGGAGCGCCAGGAGCCGTTCCCCCGTGGTCCCGAACTCGTACCCGTACTCGTCGTAGTCCCTCTCGAACCACCCGGACCCGAGCCCGAGGATGAACCGGCCGCCTGAGATGTGGTCGATCGTTCTCGCCATGTCGGCGAGCAGGCTCGGGTTGCGGTACGAGTTGCACGAGACGAGCGCTCCGATCTCGACGCCGTCCGTCTGCTCAGCCCAAGCGGCCAGCATCGTCCAGCACTCGAAGTGGGCTCCGTCCGGCTCGCCGTACAGCGGGAAGAAGTGGTCCCACGTGTACAACAGGTCGTAGCCGAGCTCGTCGACCCGGCCGACGGCCGCCCTGAGGTCGGAGTACGAGCCGTGCTGGGGGTGGAGTTGGGCGGCGATGCGGATCGGGTGCACGGCGCCCGATCGTAGACGCGGTCGTGGGGTGCAGGTTGCGACGTCAGGCGGGACGGAACGTCAGGTCGAGCGTGTCGTGGGCCGCCCGCATCGCCTCAAGCGACAGCGGGCCCGATCGCATGATCCTGCGCTCGAGCGCCTCGGGAGTCGTGATCATGACACCGTCCACCTTGAACCGGGACATCAGGAAGGGCAGCCGTCCGTCGACGAAGCACAGCACGCCCTGGATGGGGATGCCGAGCCCGTCGAGGCACGTCGTGACGACGCCTACCTGGCGGTGGACCTGCTCGACGAGCTTGGTGCGGTTCCGGCCTGCGACTTCGAGCCTGCCTCCTCGGCGGTGGTTCCTCTCGACCCTGCCGGTGTAGCGCTTGGTGTCGATGACCCACACCCCCGAAGGGGCGACGGCTACGTGGTCGATGTTCGCCTTGGAGCCCGGCATCTGCCTGTCGTGCAGAGCGAGGACGCCGCGCATGCCGTTGAGGAGGTTGCCCACGGTCCGCTCGGCCTCTCCCCCGATCGTCCAGGTTTCACCGTTGCGCCTTCGTTCCCCCTCGCGCAGTGCAGACGCCCCTGGACGGTTGCGCATGGGAGCCGCATATGGATCAGCAGTGCCGTAGACGCACGCCTCGCACGTCGCCACCCGAGAGTCACGATCCCAGGCGGCGCGCAGCCCCGGCTCGATGCCGGTGCCGCACATCGAGCAGAGCGCCGGATACCGCATCGTGATGACATGCTCCATCCCGAAATGCATCGACCGCAGCCGGCGGAACGTTTAGCGGTTGTATAGGTCGATCGACCTATGCCCCCTCCCCGTTCCGGCGTACCCACATCGCAGTGGTGCGACGGACGGACGCAAGAACGAACCCCCTGACCGTTCTGGCGTACCCACATCGCAGGGATGCGACGGACGGACGCAAGAACGAGAGGGGTCAGCGGGCGGCGACGATGCCGAGGATCTCGTCGCCGTAGCTCTCGAGCTTGCTCGGGCCGATGCCGGGCACCGCCAGAAGGCCTTGCTCGTCACCGGGCAGGGCAGTGGCGATCGCCTCGATCGTGGAATCGTGGAGGAGCACGTAGGCGGGTACTCCCAGCCGCCTGCTCGTCTCGAGCCGCCACGCCTTGAGCGCCTCGACCAAACCGGTGTCGGCCCTCCCGCTCGACCTCGGCGTGACCTCGAGGATCTCGTCGCGGGGCACTGCGAGTTGGGCGCCGGTCGCCAATTCGACGTAGATCGCCGTCTCGTCCATACCGGAGACCTGCCCCGCATGGCCCCCGAGGACCCGCACCGTGTCACCCGTCGCAACGGCGATGCGCCGGGGCTCTTGACGCGGTGGCTGTGGGGCGCGCCGGGGAGCAGTCCCTGCCAGCTCGGCGATGAACGGCGACGCCCGGGACGAGTCGTAGAGCACGACCACCTCGACGGCGCCTCGCGTCACGGCTACGTGGAACACGCGCCGCTCCTCCTCGACGTCGTCCGAGAGGGTGTGCGGCATCGATCCCCTGTCGACCCCGAAGACGATCACCCTGTCCCATTCCATTCCCTTGACCCTGTGAACCGTCGACAGAGTGGCCCCGTTCGCATCCGAGGGAGCACGCACCGTCATCGTGAGCCAGGCCTCGAGGTCGGACGCATCGGTATGCAGCTCGGCGGCGCGCCTGATCGCAACCAGGTCG
Source organism: Acidimicrobiia bacterium (assembly GCA_036396535.1). Lineage (NCBI taxonomy): Bacteria > Bacillati > Actinomycetota > Acidimicrobiia > Acidimicrobiia bacterium. The sequence goes on from DASWKR010000035.1 coordinate 25,608, forward strand.
TCGACGTGGCCGGAGCGGGCGGCGTTCAACCTGCCGGAGTCGAGCGTCCGCGCCGCCGAGCCGAGACCGATGTCATCGACGATCATGTCGACGAGCGCCCCCGCCCCTCCCCCCGCCGCCGACGCGCAAGCGGCCACGTCGGCGACGAACCCAGACCAGCGCTCTGCCTGGGCAGCGTCGAGGACCTCTCCCGCCGCCCTCAAGTCGGCGAGGTCGTATCGCTGCCGGGTGAGGAGCTCGCGGCTCAGTCTCGTCAGGCCCCTGCCGGGACGCCGTATCGCCTCGAGCAGGTCCGCTCGCCGCATCGCTTCTCTGTCCGTTGCCAGGCGGATCCAGGAGAACAGCGCCCGCACAAGCGTGCGCCGCAGGCTGTCCTCCCCGAGCAGGTCGCTCGTGGCGATCCCGGATTGGACGAAGGCCGCTTTGACGGGGATCAGGGCGGAGTTGACGCGGGTCAGCACGGTGACCTGCGCGGGAGACACTCCATCGTCGAGCCACTTGGCGACGATCGCGGCCGCCTCGGCTGCCAGCCCCGGACCGGGCGCGGCGCGCCAGGTGAGTCCATCCGCTCGCCCGCTCGCCGACGTGATCGTCTTGGCGATCCGCCGCTCGTTGTACGAGAGGAGGCGGGTGGCGGCGGACACCACGTCGGGGGGGCAGCGGTAGTTCTCGGCGAGGGCGTGGTGATCGGCGCCGGGGAAGTAGGCGTCGTAGTCGATGAGGAAACCGGGGTCGGCCCCGGCGTAGCCATAGATCACCTGGTCGTCGTCGCCGACGCCGAACACCTGGAGCTGGGGTGATGCCAGGAGGCGCAGCAGCAGCAGGTATGCCGGGGTGAGGTCCTGGAACTCGTCGACGAGCATGTGCTTGCAGCGCTCCTGCCAGCGGCTGCGCAATACCTGGTCGCCGAGGAGCGCCTCGATCGCCCCGTACACCTGCTCTCCATGGTCGACCCGCGACCGGTCGTACAGCAAGGCGCGGTATCGCTCGAAGGCGTCGGCGAACCCCTCGACGTCATCTCGTTCCGACTCGACGGCCGCCGGGCTCCGCAACCCGGCCCGGACCATCTCGAGCGCCTCGATGTACGGTCCGAGCGGGTCCGTGTTGGTGCGCGCCGGGACGGTGACGAGGCTGCCGAGGAGGTCGCGAACCTCTCGCTCGTCGACGAGGGAGAGCCCGGGCCTGGCGTCGGCGAGGATCGCCCAGCCGAGCGAGTGGATGGTGCGCACGCTGTCACGCCCCGTTCCGAGTCGCTGCCGCATCTGATCCGCCGCCCTGGCGTTGTAAGCCACCGCCATGACGTGCCGGGGCGAGACCTGCCTTCCATCGACCAGGTGGCGGAAGCGGGCGACGAGTGTTCGCGTCTTGCCGGAGCCCGCCGGAGCGATGATCCGCGCCGCCCCGATCTCGGTGGTCACGGCCGCCAGCTGGTCGGCGGCCAGGCCGTCATCCGGCGCCACCCTCGGCGCGACGTGGTCCGCCTGCCCGAGCTCCGCCGACTCACCGTGGATGACGGGGTGGTCGAGGCCGGCGAGCGGACGACGAGGGCCGCCGTCGATCCACACGTCGGTCCCGTCGGGGAGAGTCAGGTCGGCAGGTCCCCCTGGGGTGCCGCCGATCCGGGCGGCCGCCTTGTGGGCCCACCACCATCGGGGGTCGCCGGACCGAGCGTCATAGTTGTTCGAGAACGCAAGGAATCGCAGCCGCTCCAACGGGAAGAGGAACGAGGCGTCGAGCCGCCACACCGGGCCGTCGTACTGCTCGTCGACTGCGAGGGTGTCGTCGGCGACGTCCCACTCGACCACGACCGGCTGGCTGGCCACCCACCTGCGGTGGAGCCCGTCGACGAGGTCGCCGAGCCTCTCGTCGTCGCTGATCGACTGAGCGTCGAGCCGTACGAGGTCGAGGCCTCGCCAGGCCGACGGCACCGGCGCACCGGCGCGGACGACCACGCCTCGGCCGAGCAGCGGGGGCCCCGGGAGAACCATGCTCGGGCAGGGTACGGCGCCGGCGTGACGAGTTGGGTCACCGGGGTCCGGGACCAACCCGTTCTTGCGTCCTGGCATCGCCTATGGGCGGTGGGGGGACGCCGGAACGGTGTGGGGTCCCTAGCCCTGCACCTGTGAGGACTGGTCCTCGAACATCTTCTTGCAGGCAGGGCAGCAGAAGTAGAACGTCTCGCCATCGCGTTCCGCGGTGAAGCGGGCGCCGGCGACCTCGACCGTCATGCCGCAGATCGGATCGACGGCGGTCCTCGGCGCGTCCGCCGCGCGAGACACCGTGCCTCCGCCGATGGCGCCGGCCGCCCTGCGACGCACTAGCTCGGCGAGCACCGCCACCGCGATCTCCCGGTGTTCGATGTGCCCCAGGTCGATCCCGGCCGGGGTGTCGATCCTGGCGAGCGCCTCGCGGCCGTATCCCTTGTCGCTCAGGTAACCGAGGACGGTGTCGGACCGCTTGCGCGACGCCACCAGCCCGATGTACCCGGCCGGCGATGCGAGCGCCGCCTCGAGGGCCGGCTCGTCGTAATGACCCTGCGTGGCGACCACGACGGCTGCCGACTCGTCGACGCCGAGATGCTCGAAGTGGCCCAGTGACGTCACCACCTCGACGCCCTCCCAGCCGGTAGCGTCACCACCGTCGTCGACCACCGTGGCCCGCCAGTCGAGACCTTGGAGAAGACGGACGAGCGTCCTCACTCCCGGTGATCGGCCGACGACCACGACATGCGGCTGCGGCAACATCGGTTCCATGAACACCTCCAGGGCACCCTCGCTGGCACAGGCGATCGGGACCGTCATGACCCCGTCACGAGCACTCCCGTCGAGCTCCTCGGCCGGGCCGAGGTACATCAGCCGGGGCTCGCCGTCCCTGAGCACGCGGCGCGCTTCCCGCAGCACCGCCGGCTCTGCGCAGGCACCGCCGATCCAGCCGTGGATCGTCCCATCCGGCTCGATGATTGCCGTGCCGCCCTCCTTGCCGGAAGACGGCGCCCGCGACCAGACGACCGTGGCGATCACGAACGGCTTGTGCCGCTTGTGCAGCGAGGCGGCGACGTCGAGCAGCTCACGATTCACCGCGGTGTCACCCCTCCTGGATGGCCGCCCACACCCTGTCCGGCAGAACCGGCATGTCGATGTTCTTCACGCCGAACGGCCGGAGAGCGTCGATGACGGCGTTCACGTATGCCGCCGGCGAACCCACGGTGGCCGACTCGCCCACTCCCTTGGCGCCGATCGGGTGGTGCGGCGACGGCGTCACCGTGGCGCCGAGCTCGAACCGGGGCGTCTCCCACGCCGTCGGGACCAGGTAGTCCATGAAGTTCGACCCGATGCAGTTGCCCTCGTCATCGAAGGTGATCCACTGCATGTTCGACATGGCGAAACCCTCCGCCAGGCCTCCGTGGATCTGCCCCTCCACGATCATCGGGTTGATCCGCACGCCGCAGTCGTCGACGGCGACCATGCGCAACACCTTCCACACCCCCGTGCCCGGGTCGACCTCGACAACGACGATGTACGTGCCGAACGGGTACGTCATGTTCGGCGGGTCGTAGTAGTGGACGCCCTCGAGGCCCGCCTCCATTCCGAGCGGATGGTTCGTGTACGCCGCGAAGGCGATGTCCTGGATCGTCACGGACGAGTCCGGTGAGCCCTTGACGAAGAACTTGCCGGTCTCCCACTCCAGGTCGTCCTCCGACACTTCGAGGAGGTGAGCTGCGATCTTCTTCGCCTTCTCCCGGATCTTGCGGGACGCCATCGACGTCGCCGCGCCGGACGTCGGCGTCGACCGGGATGCGTAGGTGCCGAGCCCGTACGGCGTGTTGTCGGTGTCGCCCTCGACGACCTTCACGTCGCTGAACGGGATCCCGAGCTCTTCTGCGACGATCTGGCCGTACGTGGTGTAGTGGCCCTGCCCCTGCGTCTTCGTGCCGAGCTTGAGGATGGCCTTGCCGGTCGGGTGGATGCGAAGCTCCGCCGAGTCGAACATCTTCAGACCGAGGATGTCGAAGTCACGTGAAGGACCGGCGCCCACCACCTCCGTGAACGACGCCATCCCGATGCCGATGTAGCGGCCTTCCTTGCGGGCCTCCTCCTGCTCCTTGCGGAGGGCGTCGTATCCGACCATCTCCTTGGCGACGTCGAGGGCCTTCTCGTAGTCGCCCGAGTCGTAGACGAAACCGGTCGGCGACGTGTACGGGAACTGGCCGGGCTGGATGAAGTTCTTGACCCTGAAGTCGGCCGGGTCCATGTCCAACTCGTACGCGGCGTTCTGCACGAGACGTTCGATGAGATAGGAGGCCTCGGTCACCCGGAACGAGCACCGATAGGCGACCCCGCCGGGGGCTTTGTTCGTGTAGACGCCCTTCGTCTTCACGTACGCCGCCGGATAGTCGTAGGACCCGGTGACGATGTGGAAGAGGCCCGCCCGGAACTTGGACGGTTGCGCATCCGAGAAGAAGGCGCCCTGGTCGGAGAGCATGTCGACCTTGAGCCCGAGGATCTTGCCCTCGTTGGTGACCGCCAGTTCGCCCTTCATGTAGTAGTCGCGCGCGAAGCCGGTCGAGATGAGGTTCTCGGTGCGGCTCTCGACCCACTTCACGGGCTTACCGATGACGAGCGAGGCCGCGGTGGCCACGACGTACCCGGGGTATACCGGCACCTTGTTCCCGAACCCGCCTCCGATGTCCGGCGAGATGATGCGGATCTTCTGCTCGGGCAGGCCGGTGACGAGCGCGAACACGGTCCGAATGGCGTGAGGAGCCTGCGAGGTCATGTAGATCGTCGCCGCCCCGTCTGCCGGGCTCACGTCGGCGACGACGCCGCACGTTTCGAGGGGCGCCGGGTGCGACCGTGGGTAGAACGTCTCGAGGGCGATGACCCTGTCGGCGCGGGCGAACGCCTCGTCGGTGGCGGCGGCGTCACCGGACTCCCACTCGTAGGCGACGTTGTCGGTCTTGTCCTCCTTGTCGTCGCGGATCACCGGGGCATCGGCCTCGAGACCTCGCATCGGGTTGACGACGGCCGGGAGGGGGTCGTAGTCGACGTCGACGAGCTCGGCGGCGTCACGGGCGACGTACGGGTCGGTGGCGATGACGGCGGCCACCTCCTGGCCCTGGAAGCGCACCTTGTCGGTGGCGAGGACTGCCTGCGTGTCGCCGGAGAGCGTCGGCATCCACGCCAGGTTGTAGCCGGCCAGGAGCTCGCCGGTCACGACGGCGACGACGCCCTCCACGGCGCTGGCGGCGGTCGTGTCGATCGACTTGATCGTGGCGTGGGCCAGCGGACTCCGCACGATCGCCATGTGCAGCATTCCAGGCAGCTCGATGTCGTCGAGGTAGTTTCCGGCACCCTGGATGAACCTGTCGTCCTCGATCCGCTTGACGCTGTGGCCGACGCCGCCGACTTCGGGGGCCGTCGTGGTCTTGTGCTCGGTGGTGGTCATTCGGTTGGCCTCCTCAGCTCGACGCAGCCATCGATTGCGCCGCGACCTGGATCGACTTGACGATGTTCATGTATCCGGTGCAGCGGCACAGATTCCCCGAGATCGCCCAGCGGATGTCGTCCTCGCTGGGGTCGGGATTCTCCGCCAGGAGTGCCGTGCCGACCAGCATCATCGCAGGAGTGCAGAACCCGCATTGCAGGCCGTGCTCCTCCTTGAACGCCGCCTGGATCGGGTGGAGCTGCCCGTCCTTCTTGAGCCCCTCCACCGTCGTGAGCGACGCACCGTTCGCCTGCACCGCGAACATCGTGCACGACTTCATCGGGGTACCGTCGACGAGGATCGTGCAGACCCCGCAACTGGTCGTGTCGCAACCGATGTGCGTGCCGGTGAGGTCGAGATCGCTCCTGATGAAGTCGACGAGCAGTCGCCTCGGCTCGACGTCTCGTGTGTAGTCGGTGCCGTTGACGTTGACTGTGATCTCCATGTGGCGCCTCCCTCTCAGCCTTGCGCCTCGGCCAGCGAAGCCGCCAGACCACGCTCGACGAACACCCTGACGACGTCTCTCTTGTATGCCTCGGACCCGCGGACGTCCGAGCTGGGACTGCACGCCCCCTTGGCGATCTGCGCTGCTTCGGCGAACAGCTCCGTGCTCGGCGACTCGCCGACGAGCACTTGCTCTGCCGCCACCACCTCGAGGTTGTAGGGGTGCACCGACGTGAGCGCGATCCCCGCCTTCGAGATCTTCCCGGCTGCGTCGAGCTCGAGGTGGGTGGCGACGCCGACGGTTGCATAGTCGCCGACCTTGCGCTCGAGCTTCTGGTAGTTGCCGCCGCCACGCTCGTACCGCGGGACGCGCACCTCGGTCAGCAGCTCGGATGGGTGCAGCGACGTGGTGAACATGTCGACGAGGAACTCGGAGATGGGGATCACTCTGGTGCCCCCGCTGTGCCTGGTGCCGTCGGCGCCCGGGTGGTAATGGACCTCTCCTGCCTTCGACTCGGCGACCACCTCCGCACCCACGGCGAGCATCACGGACGCCCAGTCGCCCTCCGGGTCGTGGTGGGCAACGGAGCCGCACAGCGTTCCGCGGTTGCGGACGATCGGATCTGCGATCCACGGGGCGGCCGATGCCATGGCGCCGTTCTCCGACTTGACGACGTCCGACTTGGCGACGTCGGCGTGCCTGGCGAGCGCCTGGATCCTGAGGTGCCCGTCGACGACGTCGACGGCGTCCAACCCTTGGAGCCGGTTGATGTCCACCAGGGTCGCCGGGGAGGCGAGGCGCAGCTTCATCATCGGGATCAAGCTCTGGCCGCCTGCCAGGATCTTGACCTCATCTCCCCGCTCGGCGAGGACGTCGAGTACTTCCTCTTTCGTCTCCGGAGCGATGTAGTCGAACGCCCTCGGGTACATGGACACCTCCCGCCGTCGCCGCGCAGATCCGATCGGTCGCGCCCGCGGCGCTCCCGCCCCCCGCTCTTCCGAACACTAGAAGCTACGTCATGAGCGTGCCCGGTGGTTCCGGCGCCGAGATTCGACGTCGGGGCGACCTCGACGGCCCGTCACGAGCCGGCCTCGGTCGTACGCTCGGCCATGCCGTTGAGGAGCTCCAAGACCGCCCGGTTGGCAAGGTGGGCGGTGATCTCCCCAGGTCCGTCGTACGGCGGCGACACCTCCACGACATCGGCGCCGATCACCTCGAGCTGCCGCCCGAGCCTCCTGAGCGTGTCGAGGAGCTCTCTGGCGAGGATCCCGCCCGGCTCGGGCGTGCCGGTGCCGGGCGCCATGCCCGGATCGACGACGTCGATGTCGACCGAGACGAACACGCCGCCGGCGTCGCCCGAAGCGTGGGCGATGGCGTCGTCGACGACGGCATCCAGCCCTCGGTCGACGATCTCGCTCATCATGAACGAGCGCATCTCCTGCTCTCGCATCCACGCAACGGTCTCGGGCTCGGGCCAGTACCCGCGCAACCCGATCTGGACGAACCGCCGTCCCGGCACGGCCCCCGACTCGATGAGCCGGCGCATCGGGGTGCCGTGCCCGTACAGGCCGGCATGGGGCTGGCCCGTGTCGGCGTGGGCGTCGAAGTGGACGAGGGCGAAGGTGCCATCGCCTCTCGCTCTGGCGACACCCGTTGCGTTGGCGTATGTGATCGTGTGGTCACCGCCGAGCACGACCGGCACGGCCCCGTGCCTGCTGATCGTCTCGACGGCGGTGACGATGCGGCCGAGGCTCTGCTCGACGTCACCAGCCACGAGGTCGACGTCGCCGGCGTCGACGACCCGAAGCACCCGGAGCGGGTCGATCCCCGTCGGCAGGTGGGGCCTCGACCCGTCGTACGGAAGGTAGTCGGCCCCCCGGATCGCCCTGGGCCCGAAACGGGCTCCCGGGCGATAGCTCGTCCCCCAATCGAAGGGGGCCCCGATGATGACGACGCCGGCGTCCCCGAGGTCGTCGAGGGGGCGAGCGGGAACCCCGGCGTACGAGGACCTCGATGCGAAGGCGTAGTTGGCGGAGGCTTGGAACGGGTCGGTCACCCGGGCATTCTGACGCGGCGATCAGCCGGATGCTTCCGCCCACGGGTCGTAGTTCCCGAACGACCACACGATGCCCTCCAAGTCCTTGCAGGTGTAGTTGCTGCCGCCGTAGTCCTGCTCCTCGGGGTCCATCACGATCTCGGCACCGGCAGCCCTGGCGCGCTGGGCGTGGGCTGCGACGTCGTCGACGACCACGTAGATGCCGATGCTCGACCCGGATCCGGCAGTGACGTGGCGTCCGTAGTCGTCTTCGCCGGGCCGTTCGCTGCCGAGCATGATCATGCCGGCTCCGTGCGTCAGTTGGGCGTGCTCGACCACCGCGCCGCCCTCGCTCTCATATACGGCGTGCCGGGCGAATCCGAACGCCTCGACGAGGAAGTCGATGGCCTTGTGGGCGTCCCGGTATCGCAGAGCGGGTATCACGGTCGACGGCATCGCCAGCTCCCTTTCTCGATGACCCAACCGTATCGCCGTCGCGGTCGCGGTGGGTTGGGATCAGTCGGCGGAGGCGCCGGCCGTCACGTCGTGCCTGGCTCGTCGCCCCGCTGGGGGTGCACCCTGCCCTGCTGGCCCTTGAGCGAGAGACCGCTGCCGTGGCCGTATCGCACCCTGGTGATCTCGGCCATGATGGCGACGGCGACCTCGGCGGGCTCCTCGGCCCCGATGTCGATCCCGATGGGTGCGTGGATCCTGGCGATCTCCTCTGCGGCCCAACCCTCGCCGATGAGCCGCTCCTCTCGCAGCGTGGCCGTGCGCCTGCTGCCGAGGGCGCCGATGTAGCGAATCGGCGAATTGCGGATCGCCGGGAACACCGGGTCCTCGAATCTGGCGTCGTGGCTGAGCAGCACGACGTAGGTGCGCCCGTCGAGCTCGTATCGCTCGAAGACCGCGTCGGGCCATCCGACGATGAGCTCGTCGACGTCGGGGAACCGCTCGGGCGTCGCCCACGCCTTGCGAGCATCTGCGATCGTCACCCGGTACCCGAGCTCCCTGGCGATCCTCACGAGTGGCTGGGCGATGTGGCCTGCGCCGAAGACGATGATCCGAGGTTGCGGGGCGATCGTCTCGATGAAGACGTCGCGCTCGCCGTAGGACAGCGTGCGGCTCTGTTCGCGCAGCATCAACTCGACGGCGTCGGTGACCACGTCGTCGGCGACGTCCTCCGGGATCGACCCCGCCAGCCAGGCGCCGTCGGCGTCGAGCACCCCCTTGGCACCGATCCCGGCTCCGGCCACGATCGTCACGGCGGCGCCGAGCCGCTCGTCGGTGGTCAGCTTGCGGATCGCTTCGAGAGTGTCGCTCACAGCTTCTCGATGAACACGTCGATCGTCCCGCCACACGTCAGCCCGACCTCGAAGGCGTCCTCGTCGGCTATCCCGTATGTCACGAGCTTTGGCTCACCGCTCTCGAGGACGCTCTTGGCGTGCAGCGCGACGTCGTTCTCGACGCAACCGCCGGAGACCGAGCCCTCCATGTCGCCGTCCGACGACACCAGGAACTTCGATCCTTCTGGGCGAGGCGCCGAGCCCTGGACACGCACGACGGTGGCGACCGCGACGTCCTTGCCTTCCGCCTTCCAGCGATCGGTGATGTCGAGGGCTTCTCTGATCATGTTTCTCCTGCCTCCTCGATCGCATTATGCCGACTCACCGGGCGCCAGGCCGACGCGCTATCCGTTCCGGCGTCCCTCCATCGCACAGACGCGGCGCGGGGACGCAAGAACGGATGAGGCCGGCGCGCCATGCGTTCCTGCGTCCCTCCATCGCACAGACGCGTCGCGGGGACGCTAGAACGGTCAGCGGGCCGGGACGGAGTCGAGGAGCCTGACCACATCGCGCAAGTCGTTCAGCGTACCAGCTGCCAGGAAGTGGTCGACGTGTGGAAGGGCGGCTTGTAGACCGCGGGTCTCCGGGGCGAACCCGGGCCGTCCTGCGAGCGGATTGAGCCACACGACTCGATGCATGGTGCGCGAGAACCGCGCCATCTCGGCGGCGAGCAGCGCCGGGTCGCCGGTGTCCCAACCGTCGGAGATGATCAGGCCGATGGCGCCTCCCCGGGTGACGCGCCTGCTCCAGTAGTCGTTGAACTCCTCGAGCGCCTCACCGATGCGGGTGCCCCCCGACCAGTCGCTGACCGACTTGGAGATCTGCTGCAGGGCCACCTCGGGAAGCTTCTGGCGCAACGGCCGGGTGATCCTGCTCAGCCTGGTGGCGAACACGAATGCCTCGACCCTCCCGAGGCGACCCTGGGCGGCGTGCATGAAGTACAGGAACATCTCGGTGTACCTCTCCATCGACCCGCTGATGTCGGCCATGACCACGAGGGGACGGCGACGCGGCCTGCGGCGTGCCATGGCGAGCCGCATCAGGTCGCCCTCGGGCCGCACGGCGTTGCGAAAGGTGCGGCGCATGTCGGGCCGGGTTCCCTGCTTGGCGGAGACCCACCGCCGCGACGGGGCGTCGGCCGCTCGCCACAGCATCCGGGCGATCAGCCTGCGCACCTCCTCCCGCTCATCCGTATCCAGATCGCGAAAATCGCGATGCGACAGCCTCTCCGTGTACGACCCGCCTGCGATCTCCGTGACCTCACCGGAGGACGAGTCGCGCCCGGCGGCGCGAGCCGACAGGATCGGGAGCGAGGCGCGCAGCTGCGCATCCGGGGTGACCCGCACGGGGACCTCGAGCTCCTCGGGCGGCCGGACCTCGGCGCCTCCGCGCCCGAAGAACAGCGCGAACGCATCCTCGAACGCCTCGCGCTCGGTGGGACGAACCACGGTGAGCGAGCGCAGAGCATCGTGAACGTCGTCTCTCCTATCGAGGCCGACGACGTCGATGGCAGCGGCGAGCTCTCTCGCCGTCGCCGGGACCACCGTCAAGCCGCGGCCGCGCAGGTACCTGACGAAATGGACCAGGTTGGCTGCGAAGGTCTCGCTCACACCGACTCGAGCGCCTGCCCGATGCTGGCCCGCACGTGATCGACGTCCTCCTGGTACTTGAGGACGACGCCGAGGGTGTCCGTGACGACCTGCGGCGTCAGCTCCGTGGCGCCGAGCACCCCGAGAGCTGCCGCCCAATCGAGCGTCTCGGCAACCCCTGGAGGCTTGAACAGGTCCATGGCCCGCAGCCGCTGCATCGTCTTGGCGATCTGCTCGGCGAGCCGCGACGGGACCTCGGGAGCCTTGCGCCGCAGTATCGCAAGCTCGCGGGCGAAGTCCGGATAGTCGATCCAGTGGTACAGGCACCGCCGCTTGAGGGCGTCGTGGATCTCCCTCGTCCGGTTCGACGTGATCACGACGACCGGCGGCTGCTTGGCCTTGACCGTCTCGACCTCGGGGATGGTCACCTGATAGTCAGACAGCAGCTCGAGCAGGTACGCCTCGAACTCCTCGTCCGCCCTGTCGAGCTCGTCGATCAGGAGCACCGGGCGCTTGCCTTCCGCACCCTGCTCGATCGCCTGCAGCAGCGGCCTGGCAACAATGAAATCCCTGCTCATGATGTCCTTGACATCCGTCGCCTGCGAACCTGCCTCGGCGAGTCTGATGGCGAGCATCTGCCTGGCGTAGTCCCATTCGTACAGAGCGTGGCTGACGTCGAGGCCCTCGTAGCACTGCAGGCGGATGAGATCCTCCTCGAGCACCTTGGAGAGGACCTTGGCGACCTCGGTCTTTCCGACACCCGCCTCGCCCTCCAGGAATATCGGCCTACCGAGCTGAAGGGCCAAATGGATGACGACTGCGAGCGCGCGGTCGGCGACGTACTGCTCGCGGTCGAGCGCCGCTTGGACCTCGTCGACGGTGGTGGGGATCACAAGCGGCGAGGGTAGTGGCGGTGCCGCAGATCGGCTGGCGCGCTACCAGAGCTCGGCGGCGAAGCCGATGTCGGGCGCATCGGCGAGGATCGGGCAGCCAGCAGGCAGCGTGGTGAACTCGCCGTACAGCGTCGCCAGGCCGACGCCGCTACCGGGCTCCCAGATGCCGTAGACCTTCCCGCTGTCAGAGATCCGCCACATGCACACGTCGTCGTCCGGCGAGGCCTGCAGCTTGATGCCGTCGACCGCCGAGCTGTCGAGGGGGGCGCTCGGCGAGACGGCCTTGACGTTCGACTCGAGCCCGAGCGACGGGTCGGGATCGGCGATGACGGACTTCACCGCCGGGAGCAGGTCGCGCAACTCGCCCTTGGCGCTCGTGTCTCTCGCTTGATTCACGTGCCCCACGAACGTCGGGATGGCGATCGCCACGAGCACGGCCATGATGAGCACCACGGTGAGCAGCTCGACGAGGGTGAAGCCTTGTTCGGATGAGATACGTTTCATGTGCATTTCGCCTGGCACGAACGAGTATCGGAGTGATGGAGCGCCGTCCTGAGGCGTTCTTGGGGCACGCCCCGGCGTCGAGCGACATGCCAGTGGCGGCCGGTCGCCTCAGCGCTTCTCGTAGATCGGGTACACGGGGTACCACATGTCCCGCTCGATGAGCTGCTCCAGATCGCTCTGCGGCTCTGCGACACCGTCTGCGATTGCCTGCTGGGCAACGGCGAGGGCGACCGCCCTCGAGACATCGCGCACCGCGGTGATGTTCGGGAAGACTCGTCCGCTGTCGAACGCCTCGCGGTCGACGGCGCCCCCGAGCGCCCGGCCCGCCGCGAGCAGCATGGCGTCCGTCACCTGGGTCGCTCCCACGGCGAGCGCCCCGAGGCCGATCCCTGGGAAGACGAACACGTTGTTCGCCTGCCCGATCTCCTGGATCGTGCTCCCGCGCGCCACCGGGGCGAAAGGGCTTCCCGTGGCCACGATGGCGGCTCCATCGGACCATTCGGCGACGGCGGACGGGATCGCCTCCGAGTGGCTCGTCGGGTTCGACAGCGGGAGCACGATCGGCCGGTCGGTTGCCTTGGCCATCATCCGGATGGCGTCTTCACTGAAAACGCCCGGAACGCCCGACACACCGATGATGACCGTCGCCTCGGTGTTGCGCACGACGTCGACGAGCCCGATCGGCTCATCGGCGACGGGCCATGCCTCGACGGCGGCGCGCGGCGCCGCCACCCGCTGCTTCATCGGCGTGAGGGAACCTCGGCCGTCCACGAGCAGGCCGCGACTGTCGAGGACCCAGAGGCGGGCGGCGACGTCCTCGTCGGTCGCCCCCTGGGCCTTCATGCCGAGGGCGAGCAGGTCCCTGATCCCGACGCCGGCGGATCCTGCGCCGACGATGACGATGCGGTGATCACGCAGGCGAACACCCGTGTGGGCCTCGACCGCCTGCAGGCCACCCGTGACGATCGCCGCCGTGCCCTGGATGTCGTCGTTGAACGACAGGATCGACTCGCGGTAGCGCTGCAGGATGTCGAAGCTGTTGAGATTGGCGAAGTCCTCCCATTGCACGAGCGCCCTCGGGTACACGAGCCTGACCGCTTCGACGAACTCATCGACGAGGGAGTCGTAGTCCTCGCCTCGGATGCGGGGCTCGCGGTACCCGAGATACAGCGGATCGGCCAGCAACTCGGCGTTGTTCGTTCCGACGTCGAGTGATATCGGGAGGCAACGAGACGGGTGGATGCCCGCCCCGGCGGTGTAGAGCGCCAGCTTGCCGATCGGGATGCCCATGCCTCCGGCGCCCTGGTCGCCGATGCCCAGGATCCTCTCGTTGTCTGTGACGACGATCACAGGGCGATCCCCGGTCGGGTGGGCGCTGAGCACGTCCACCATGCGACCACGGTCCCGCGGTGTCAGGTAGACACCGCGGGCCCTCCGATAGATCCGCGACCAGTGTCGACAGGCGTACGCCACGGTCGGCGTGTACATGATCGGGACGATCACCTCGAGATTCTCGAGTGCGAACCGGTGGAACAGCGTCTCGTTCCGGTCGAGGAGGCTGTTCAGATAGATGTTCCTCTCCATGTCCGACGGCTTGCGGTCGAACTGATCGCGTACCCGGAGCATCTGCTCTTGCATCGTGCTGACGTGATCCGGCAGCATTCCGAGCAATCCGAACGTCTCTCGCTCCTCGCGCGAGAACGCAGTCCCCTTGTTGAGGAGGGGATCCTTCACGAGGGCGGATCCCGTGAGAGAGATGCTGACGACGGGAAGGGGTGGGTCGGCCATAGGGCTTCAGACTATTGCGAGGGCGCCGCGGCGCGCCACGTCGCCAGCGACAGCTCCATGAAACGGGCTCCGTCGAGCGGGTTTCCGTAGTAGGGCTCGATATCGACGAAACCAAGGGACTCGTAGAGGTCGATGGCGCCTCCCATCGCGGGGGCGACGGTGTCGAGCCGCATCGCCCGGAAGCCGGTCGCGGCAGCGTCTCCGATCGCTCGCTCCGCCAGGAGCCTGCCGATGCGGTGGCCGCGGGCCACGGGTCGCACCCACATGCGCTTCAGCTCGGCGATTCCCTCGTCGAGTGCCCGGTAGCCGACGACGCCGGCTTGGATGCCTTCGAGCCTGGCCACGTACGCGGCTCCACCGGGCGGCCCGAACATCTCGGGGAGGCGGGCAACCTCTGCGTCGAAGTCCTGGAAGCACAGCTCGAACGGCAGCCACGCCACGTACTCGGTCATGAGCTGGGCGACGACGGCGAACCCGGCCGCATCGTCGACTCTCTCGATCGTCACGTCTCCCACGAGGCTCCCTCCTCGCCCAGACGATATCCCACCCCTCCGCTCTTGCGTACCTCCATCGCATATGTGCGACACCGGGACGCCGGAACGAGAACGGGTCCTGCACCTTCCGCTCTTGCGTACCTCCATCGCACATGTGCGACACCGGGACGCCGGAACGCGAGATCGAAGCCCGATAGGCTTGCCAGCGGACGAGCCAGTTGACGAGCCGGTTGACGAGATTTTGGAGGTACCGTCGGGCGTGCCGAAGTTTCGCGAGGACCTCGACCACATCAAGGTGTACCGGCCCGGCAAGCCGATCGAGGAGCTGGCCAGGGAGATGGGAATCACGGACATCATCAAGCTGGCGTCGAACGAGTCGCCGCTGCCGCCGTTTCCCGAGGTCGTCGCGGCGATCGCGGCTGCGGCCGCCGCCGGAAACCGCTACCCGGAGACCACCAGCCCGCGAGTCCGTCAAGCCGTCGCCGCCCGTCACGACACGACGCCCGACAACGTCTGGGTTGCTCCGGGGGGAGCCTCGATCATCGGCACGGTCGCCCTCACGGTCCTCGGCCCGGGCACATCGTCGGTGTATGCCGACCCGTCGTTCGTCATGTACGACATCGCCACGACCATCGCCCGCGGGGAGGGCATCACCGTGGCCACCGACGCCGCCGGGCGGCTCGACCTCGACGCGATGCGGGCCGCGGTTCGCGGCGACACGACCGTCGTGTTCCTGTGCAACCCGAACAACCCGACGAGCACCCATCTCTCCGGCGAGTCCGTCTCCGATTTCGTCGCCTCGTTGCCGGCGGGAACCCTCGTTCTCGTCGACGAGGCGTACGCCGACTTCGCAACGGCGCCGGACTACGCGAGCGCCATCCCGCTGGCCCTCTCGAACGACGACGTCGTCGTGCTGAGGACCTTCTCGAAGGTCTACGGTCTCGCCGGGCTCCGCATCGGCTACGCCATAGGTACACCGGAGACGCTCCTGCGGCTCAGCTCGGCGCAGCTCCCGTTCGCGGTCTCCGTCGTGGCACAGGCGGCGGCCCTCGAGGCGCTCCGCCACGAGGAGCGCCTCATCGAACGGGTGGAGGACAACGAGATCGGCAGGGAGATGCTCGCCGCCGAATTGCGTGACAGGGGATTCGAGGTGTTCGAGTCGCAGACGAACTTCGTCGCCTTCCGGCACGAGCAGAGCGGCGCCATCGCCGCGGCGCTCCAAGCGACCGGGGTCATCATCAGAGCCCTCGGCGACATCGTCCGTATCTCGGTCGGGTTGCCCGCCGAGAACGAACGCATGCTGGCTGCGATCGACGAGTGGCGGGCCGGAGGGAGTGCCGGATGACGATGGAGGACCTCGTATCCCTCGATCCGCTCCAGGTGATCGACGAGACCGGGGCGGTGGTCGGCGAGCTCCCCGACTTGGCGGACGACCGCCTCGTCGAGATGTACCGGCTCATGGCGCGCAGCCGCGACTTCGACCGCCGAGCGACCGGTGCGCAACGCCAGGGCCGGATCGGGACGTACCCGATGCTGGAGGGCCACGAGGCCGCCCAGGTCGGATCGGCCACGGCGTTCGAACCGGACGACTTCATCTACCCCGGCTACCGCGAGCGCGCCGTCGAGATCGCCCGGGGCATGTCGCTCGACGTCATCCTGTCGTACTGGCGGGGGCTACCCACGAAGCAGTGGGACGTGCACGCTCTCAAGATGATGACGATCGCGGTCCCGATCGCCAGCCAGATCCCGCACGCTGTCGGCCACGCCTACGCCGCCAGGCTCCGAGGCGAGCCGATCGTCACCGCGACGTACTTCGGAGACGGGGCGACCTCGGAGACGGATTTCCACGCCGGGCTCAACTTCGCAGGCGTCATGAACGCGCCGACGGTGATGATCTGCGAGAACAACCTATACGCCATCTCGGTCCCGTACCGGAAACAGTCCGCAGCAGCCACTATCGCCCAGAAGGCGATCGCCTACGGGATCCGGGGCGTCCGGGTGGACGGCATGGACGTGCTCGCCATGTACGCCGCCACGAAGCAGGCCGCCGACGTGGCTCGCTCCGGCGGGGGGCCGACCCTCATCGAAGCCCTCTGCTATCGCTTCGGCGCCCACGCCACGGCGGACGATGCCCGCCGTTACCGCGACGCCGACGAGGAGGACATGTGGCGGCCGCGCGACCCGCTCGTCCGCTACCGGCGGTTCCTCGAGTCGCGCGGTCTGTGGCGCCAAGACGACGAGCAGGCGCTGCTCGCCGCCGCCGCGGCCGACTTCTCGGCGGCGATGGATTCGCTCGACGAGACGGCGATCCCGCCGAGGGGCGACATCGTCCGCCACGCGTACTCGCGGATCCCACGGCTGCTCGTCGATCAGATCAACGCCCTGGAGCGGGGTGTCGGAGAGGAGCCCACCCGATTCGACCCATCCGACGTGTGGCAGCTCGATGACGACCCGGAGCCTTCCGGCCCGACGGTGACGATGACGATGGCGGACGCCATCAACATGGCGATGGCGGATGCGATGGAACGCGACCCGCATCTGGTGGTCATGGGCGAGGACGTCGGCCTCACCGGCGGCGTCTTCAGGATCACCGAGGGTCTCCAAGCGAAGTTCGGCGAGGAGCGGGTCATCGACACGCCGCTCAACGAGTCCGGGATCGTCGGCACCGCCATAGGGATGGCGGTCTCGGGCACGAGGGTCATCGCCGAGATCCAGTTCGACGGGTTCGTGTACCCGGCGTTCGACCAGATAGTGAACCACGTCGGCCGCATCCGGTTCCGCAGCCAGGGCCACGTGAGCCTCCCGCTCGTGATCCGCTGGCCGAACGGAGCGGGCATCGGCGCTCACGAGCAGCATTGCGACAGCCCCGAGGCGTATTTCGCCCACGCCCCCGGACAGACGGTCATCGTTCCCTCCACTCCGTTCGATGCCAAGGGCCTGTTGGCGGCGGCGCTCGAGGCTGACGACCCCGTGCTCTTCCTCGAGCCGAAGGTCCTCTACCGGGCGATGAAGGAGGAGGTCCCCACGGACCACTACACGATCTCGATCGGCAGGGCGCGCCTGCGCCGTCCGGGCGACGACGTCACGCTCGTCACGTATGGGGGGATGGTCCCCGTCTCGCTCGCCGCGGCGGAGGCCGCCTCTGCGGAAGGCATCTCGACGGAGGTGATCGACTTGAGGACCGTCTACCCGTGGGACGTCGAGACCGTCGTCGACTCCGTCGAGCGGACGGGCAGGCTCGTCCTCGTCCAAGAGCCGCAGCGGACGGGGGGGATCGCCGCCGAGATCGCCGCCGAGGTGGCCGAGCGCGCCGGCTATTCGCTACTGAGCCCGATCCGCCGCGTCACCGCCACCGACGCCCCGTGGCCGCAGTTCGCCATCGAGCGCCACGCCCTGATCACGCCGCACCACGTCCTGGCGGCGCTGCGCCAGTCGATGGCGGGGTGAAGTGGCCGAGGCGCCCCTCTACCGGGTCCATCCCTGGCACGGACTCGAGCCGGGACCCGAGCCACCTGCGCTCGTCACCGCCTACATCGAGATCACGCCGTTCGACGTGATCAAGTACGAGCTCGACAAGCCGAGCGGGCTGCTGAAGGTCGATCGACCACAGGCTCGCAGCAGCTCGCCCCCGATGCTCTACGGCCTCGTCCCGCGGACGCTGTGCGGCGACCGCGTCGCCGCCCTCAGTAGCGTCGCCAATCTCGCCGATGGTGACCCGCTCGACATCTGCGTCTTCTCCGAGCGTCCGATCAGCCACTCGAACATCATCCTGCCGGCCAGGGTCGTCGGCGGGATGCGCATGATCGACAACGGCGAGGCGGACGACAAGATCGTCGCCGTGCTCGCCAACGACCCGATCTACGCCGCCGTCGACGACCTCAGCGACATGCCGGTTCCGCTCGTCGAGCGGCTCGAGCACTATCTGCTGACGTACAAGCAGATGCCCGGCCAGGAGGTCGTCGTGACGATCGAGTCGAGCTACGGACGCGACGAGGCATACGAGGTCGTCAACGCCTCCATCGCCGACTACAACGCCGAGTTCGTTGGCTGAGGCGCTGGCAACGGCCGCCCCGAGTCGGGCGGCATCAGTTGCCGGTCGCACACGTTCGGGCGGGGCGGCGCTATCCGTATGTTCGGGGGCATCGAAGGAAAGCGTCGGGCGCGCTCGAGGAGGGTCGCACACGTCCGGGCGGGGCGGCGCCTTCCGTACATTCGAAGGACATCGAAGAATGGAAGCCAGCGGCTCGGCGGCCGGTCGCACACGTCCGGGCAGGGCGGCGCCTTCCGTACGTTCGAAGGACATCGAAGAATGGAAGCCGGCGGCTCGGCGGCCGGTCGCACACGTCCGGGCCGGGGCGGCGCTATCCGTATGTTCGAAGGCACCGAAGAATGGAAGCCGGCGGCCCAGCGGCCGGTCGCACACGTCCGGGCCGGGCGGCCCCTTCCGTACGTTCGAAGGGCATCGACGACCAGGGTCGTCGGCTTCGGCGCACAGCCTTTGCGCGTGGCCGCAGCATCGGGGCGCCCAGAACCCGTGAGCGTCGCACTGGAACCGAGAGAGACGTCACCCCCAAAAACGCAATCCCCCTGTCCTCAGGGGGATCGGCGAGCGCCGCAGGCCGAGCCGAGGGGGCCCCAGCCATGCGTGCTCGCCGCCGCGCATTTGGACGCCGGTAAGGCTGAGGCACGGCAGCCGGTTTCTGTCATACCTGGGTCGTACGGTGTGGTTATGGAAACGTTGCTCGAACGATCGAACGGTTTGCAGACCGTGGACGCGGTCGAGCAACGCCTCGAGGCGAGGGAGCGTCTGATGCGCCAGCTCGTCGCCGACCAGCTCGCAGACTTCCGTTGGATCGCGGCAGCTTCCGTTCCGCAGATGGACGGCGCCCGATCACTCAGAGAATGGGTGGCTGCGAAGCTCGACATGTCGACCGACGTGGCCGGAGAGCTCACCCGGGCCGCCTCCCTCCTCGCCAACCATCCGAACCTCGAGGCGCAGCTGTCGGAAGGCGAGATCTCGTTCGATCGAGCAGTCACCACAGCCAAGCTCGTGGAGGCCGGCGGCGAAGACGACCTGGTGAAGGCGTCGGCCGGCTTCGACATCGCCGGTGTCCGTCGCCTCACTTCGCGCCACCGGCGCCTGCAACCTCGCAGGGAGCGAGAAGTCGCCGAGGAGCGACACGTGCATCTGCAGCCTGCTCTGGATGGCCTGGGCGGCGCCGCCTGGCTCGAGCTCGACGCGGTCGGTTGGAGTGTGTTCGAGAAAGGCCTACACCAGCGCGCCGATGAGCTACCGCGGCCTCCCGACGGAGCAGGCCAGGCGCTCGCGGCGCGTTTCGCCGATGCGCTGGTGTCGATCGTCCAGGATTCGCTCGATCGCGACCCGCCGAACGATGCGTCGCAACCGTCGGTGACGGTCTTCGTCGACGCCGAGCTCGCGGCAGCGACAGGCGGCCAGGCCGGTGCCGAGATCGCTGGCAACGGCCTCAGACTCGGCCCGGCCGCCCTCGAGGCGATCCTGTGCGGCGGTACGATCGGCGTCGTGGGGGTCCGCGACGGCAAACCGGTGTGGGCAACGCCCAGGAGTCGGGCAATCCCGCGAGCCATCCGGGATTTCGTGCTGCACCGTGACGGCGGGTGCGCGATCGAAGGGTGCTCGTCGCGCTACCGGCTACAGCCGCACCACGTGGTCCCGTTCGCGCACGGCGGCAGCCACGATGTCGACAACCTCACCACACTGTGCTGGTATCACCACCACGTCGTTGTTCACTTGCGCGGCTACACGATCGACCCGTCGAGCCCGCTACAACGCCGCCGGGTCCTCCCGCCGGAATTCGACGACCCGTGAACCTGCCAGCGGTGCGGGGGGCGGGTCAGTCCCCCGGACGCCAACGCCACGCATCGACGCTGCGAAACCCGCCGGATCCGTCTCCGTAACAGCAGGCCGCGCCCCACATCAGAACCTCGTCGCCCGTCCACACCATGTCGGTGGAGAGGCCCGAACCGGGGAGCCGTACCTGGGTCCACTCGCCCGTGACCGGGTCGTAGACAGCTGCGATTCCCCACTGTGGGACGAGAATTCGGTCGCCGATGGCGACGGGACCCTGGGCGCCTTCCGTCCCGGGAAGCGTGATCGTGGCGATCTCGGACCAAGAGTCGGTGGCTGGGTCGTACGCCATGGTCGGGTGCGTCTCGTCTTCCCACACGATCATTCGGCCGCCCACGACGGCCGTCTGATTCGGGAAGGAGCAGTCGGCGAGCTCCGCGGTGCGTAGTGACACGGCAGGCACCGTGAACCACCCGTCGGAGGTCCAGGCCGCCGCCTCCCTCCCTTCACAGATCCCGCTGGCGTTGCCGATGGCGTACAGGACGCCATCGAGAACGCGCAGGGCGCCCTGGTAGGTGTCGCCTCCCTCACCGAAGCCGACGTCGGGGAGTTGGACCCAGGCGTCGGAACCCTGAGGAAGGACGTGGATGCCGACGTCGTTCCACAGGGCGACGGCGTCGCCGGTCCAGACGACCAGACCGGGAGCATGTGGCGGCGCCAGACCCTCGGCGACGATCCGCCAACCGTCGGAGACCGGGTCGTAGGCGGCGGTCGCCTCCTCCGAGATCACCACCATCTCGTCGCCTGCCCAGACGGCGCGAGTGAGTGTCGACGGCTCGAGCGGCGCACGGGGCAGGATCCGCCACGCCGACGTCTCCGGATCGAATGCGGCGCCGTCGACGAGATCGGGTGGTCGGTCGCCCTCGGCGCCGCCCCAGACGACCATCTCGGACCCGGTCCAAAGAACGTCGTGGCCGCCGCGCGGGGCGAAAAGGCCCGGAGGGAGGTAGTACTCGTCGGTCTCAGGTCGCGGCTCCGGTGACTCGACCCACACGTCGACGTCGGGCCACTCGGGCGCCGGAGCGAAGACGCGGTCGGCCGGAATCACCTGCACGGCCCGGGTCTCATTGCAAGCCACGGCCAGTTCGCCGCAGCCCCGCTGCACCACGAACGGACCGAAGTCCAGCGACATCTGGAGGGGGACCTCGTCGTCGGACGTCCACCGGAACGGCGGGTGGAGCTGCGGGGCCGGCAAGCCGCCGGCAGGCGAGCCCTCGATCCCGGCCTGCAAGGCCTGCCATCCGAGGGGACCCGAACCGAGCGCCGCCAGCACGTGCGGGTACACCTCGATGCGCATGGTCCAGTCGCCCGTCGGAACGAGATATCTGTCGTTCTCGAAGGACCCCGCGTCGATCCGCCCGTGCGAAAAGGTGGTGATGCCGACGACCGGCGACGTACCGTCGGCGAGGTCGACGGCGATGGCCGCCGAGATGCCCGCCGGCAGGCGGGTCATCTCGATCGCCGGCTCGAAGAGCGCCCGGAACTGCGTGCCGTCGGGCAGGCGGCCGGAGACAGTGGACTCGGGCGAAGGACCGGCCAGCACCGTCGTCGACGGCACCGTCGTCGTAGGCACCGTCGTCGTGACCGTGGTGCCGGCGGTGGTCGGGACGGTCACGACGGGATCCGGCTCCTCGGAGCCGCGGAACAGCCCCGTCGCCAGCACCACGACCACCACGGCGAAGGCGGCCGCGCCGAGAGCGACGACCAGAGGTGAACGCCGCCGGTCGTCGAGCTCGGGCGCCTCGTCCGGGAACAGCGAGTCAGCTTCTGCGAGGCTGCGCCGGATCCGTTCGTCGAGCATCACGACTCCTCCCCGAGCAGCGCTCCGAGCCGAGCACGGCCCCGCTTCAAATGGCTCCTGACCGTCTCGACGGCGCAACCGAGGACGTCTGCGATGTCGCCGTGCGACAGATCTGCGAAGTACGCCAGCACCACCACCTCGGCCTGCCTGGCGGGCAACGCCCGGATGGCGTCCCACACGGCGACCGCGTCCGGCGACAGCGCCGGCGCCGACTGGGCGCGGCGCGCCCGCACGAGGGCGCGGGCCTCGGCCCCGAGCCTGCGAAACCGCGACACGGCATGGTTCGTCACGACCCTGCGCACCCAGGCGCCCGGGTGATCCATGCGGCCGACCTCGTCCCACCGCCGGAACGCCGCGGTGAACCCCTCTTGGACGAGCTCCTCGGCGACGCCCCGGTCACGGCACAGGGCGAAGGCCAGCCCGAGCACCGCCCGGTACTCGGAGCGATAGAACTGCCCGAAGTCCCGAGCCGCCCGGACAACCGGGTCACTCACGTGTCGCTGGACCATCGCCACACGAAGTGAATCGCACGAGCAGTCGCCAAGTGGTCAGCGCCAGAACGCGAGTGAGGAGCCCGGCGGGGCCCCTCACCCATCTCACTCCGCCCGCGGGACGGGCCTGCTACTGGAGCCAGGCGCTCCACACGTCCTCGTGGTTGGCGACCCACTCGGCGGCGACCGCTGCTGGATCGTCCCCGTCGATCTCGAACGAGGGCAGCATCTCGAGCTGATCGTCCGTCGTGATCGTGAACGCCTGCAGGAAGGCGAAGACGTCGGGAGCCTTCTCCTCGAGCATCGCCGAGGCCGCCTTGAACAGAGCGTCCTCCGGGTAGTCGCAGTCCACGCCCCCGTCACCGGCAGCGGCGCTTGCACCGCACTCCTCCGTGTACTCGGGCAGTGCCACGTTGACGAGGTCGTACTTGGCGACCGCCGCCGTCGGCGTCCACCAGTACATCACAATCGGCTCGTTGGCGGCGAACCGGGCATCGAGCTCGGCGACCGTCGCAGGCTCGGACCCGGAGAACTGCACCTCGAACGGAAGCCCGAGGTTCTCGATGATCTGCTCGTCGTACTGTGAGTACGAAGGGTCGGTTCCGAGGAAACGGCCCTGATCTCCAGTCTCCGCCGTGGCGAACAGGGCGGCATTGGCCGGATCGGCGTAGCCCTCCCAGGTCGCCAGGTCGGGATGCTCGTCGATCACGAAGCTGGGGACGAACCAGCCGATCTTTCCGATCGCCCCGAGCTCGCCCATGTCGACGACCGACCCGTCGTCGAAGTAAGCCGTCTCGGCGTCGGTGACACCGGACGGCCAGATCTCGAGGACGGCGTCGAGCGTGCCGTCGGCCATCCCGGTGAACATGGCGTCGTTCTCGTTCACCTCGGTGATCTCGACCGGATACCCCAACTCGCTCTCGATGATGTTCTTTGCGACCTCGACATTGAGCCGGGATGCAGACCATGGATTGACTATCAGCGTGATGGTCGGCTTGTCGCCGGCCGGCGCCGCGGTGGTATCGCCGCTGGGGGCCGCGGTGGTATCGCCGCTGGGGGCCGCGGTGGTACCTCCGCCATCATCTCCGCACGCGGCAGCCAGCAACGCCAGCACCGCGATCAACAACAGGGTTCTTTTCATTGGTACTCCTCCGGGTCACCCGACCGCCGGGTGACTGGCCAACTACATTACCCGGATGCCCGAGACCGGCCCCATGCCCATCAAGGTGCGCAACGTGTGGAAGGTGTTCGGGGCACGCCAAGAGCGAGCCCTCGAGATGTCCCGCGACGGCTCGAGCCGCGCCGACGTCCTGGCCGCGACGGGATGCACGATCGGTGTGCGCGACGTGTCGTTCGACGTGAACCGCGGTGAGACCTTCGTGGTCATGGGGTTGTCCGGCTCCGGCAAGTCGACGCTCATCCGGTGCGTCTCACGGCTCACGAACGTTTCCAGCGGGACCGTTCTCATCGACGGCGAAGACGTCACCGCCATGAATGACGCCGCGCTCCGCGACCTACGCCGCCGCAAGCTGTCGATGGTGTTCCAGCACTTCGGTCTGTTCCCCCACAGGCGGGTCATCGACAACGCCGCGTACGGCCTCGAGGTACAGGGCATGAAACGGGATGAGCGGCACGAGAAGGCGCTCGCAGTGCTCGACATGGTGGGACTCGGCGGCTGGGACCAGCACTACCCGCAACAGCTCTCGGGTGGGATGCAGCAGCGCGTCGGCCTTGCCAGGGCGCTTGCGGTCGAGCCCGAGATCCTCTTCTTCGACGAGCCGTTCTCGGCCCTCGACCCGCTCATCCGGCGCGACATGCAGGACGAGCTCATCCGACTGCAGCAAGACATGCGCAGGACGCTGGTGTTCATCACGCACGACTTCGCCGAGGCGATCAAGCTCGGGGACCGCATCGCCATCATGAAGGACGGGGCGTTCGACCAGGTCGGGACGGCTGCCGAGCTTATCACCCGTCCGGCGACCGACTACGTGCGGGAGTTCACGAGGGACATCCCGAAGGCAAAGGTGCTGACGGCGGGGGACGTGATGCACGAAGCCAACGGTGTCGACGGGTCGCGAACCGTCTCGGTCGACACGACGGTCGAGGCGCTACTGCCATCGCTCCTTCAGGACCCGCGCCCGCTCACCGTCGTCGATGCGCTCAACCAAGCCGTCGGACAGGTGGACAGGGCGGCGGTGGCATCGATGCTCGGCGAGGTCACGTGACGACGTCTGCGACCACCTTCGGATGGGCGCTCAGCGATCGCCTGCGGAGCCTCTGGTCGTGGCTGGCACTCGGGACCGGCGTCGTCGCCCTCCAAGTGGCGTTTGCGACCGCCGAGACGTTCCCGGCGTGGCTCGACACGACCCTCTCGAACCCCGTCGAGTCCGCCGGTAACTGGATCAGGGCCAACCGGCGCAGCCACGCCCTCTTCACCGGTTTCCTCAACCCGGTGACCGGAGTCGTCGACGGGATCATCAGCGGGCTGGGGAGCTTCCTCCTCTGGCTCCCCTGGTTCGTGGTCGTGGCGCTTGCGTTCATGCTTCCGGCACGGGTGAAGATGTGGAAGCAGGGCCTCGTCGCCTCGGCCGTGCTGCTCTACACCGGGATCATCGGTCTCTGGGTTCCCACCATGCAGACACTGGCCCTCATGTCCGCCTCGGTCCTCATCGCCGTGGTCATCGGGGTCCCGCTCGGTGTGTGGGGAGCGCTCTCCAGGAGAGCCGAGCACTTGATGCGCCCGGTGCTCGACGCCATGCAGACGGTTCCGGCCTTCGTCTACTTCCTCCCTCTGTTCTTCCTCCTCGGCATCGGCAACGTTCCCGCCGCGGTCGCCACCGTGATCTACGCGCTGCCTCCCGTCGTCCGGCTGACGACCCTGGGCATCAAGCAGGTGCCTTCGCAGGCCGTCGAGGCGTCGCGGGTCTTCGGATCGACGCCCCGCCAGACGATGCTCAAGGTGCAGCTCCCGATGGCGCTCCCGACCATCCTCACGGGCTTGTCGCAGACCATCATGATGGCGCTCGGCATCGTCGTGCTGGCGACGCTCATCGGCGCCAGCGGACTGGGCTCGCCCGTCCTGCAGAGCCTCAACCAGAGACGCACCGGCCGAGGCATCGCGGCCGGCCTGGCCATCGTGGCGGTTGCGATGGTGCTCGACCGGGTGTGGCGCTCGATCGCCACCCTCGACCCCGGCAGGCGGGTGAGCTGGAGGACGATCCGGTACGCGGCACTCGGCGTCGCCGCCGCCGTGATCGCAGGCCGGGCGCTCGGCTGGGTCGCCTTCCCGCACGTGTTCGACACGACCGTGTTCGATCCGATCGACGGGGCGGTTCGCTGGTCTCGGGACAACTTGACGTGGCTCACCCGGCCGGTCAACGATTTCATCGTCGCCGACGTCTACATCCCCTTGCGGGACTTCATGACTGACACGGTCTCCTGGCCGGTGCTCGTGCTGGTGGCGGCGTATGCGTCGTGGCGCGTGAAGGGATGGCGGCTGGCATTGTTCACGGGCGCCGCCATCGCGATGATCGGGCTCGTCGGGATGTGGGAGCTGTCGATCGACACCCTCGTCCAGGTGATGATCGCCACGGTCATCGCCGTCGCCGTCGCCGTCCCGATCGGCGTCTGGGCCGGGTTGCGCCCGCGGGTCGAGTCGGCGCTCGGCCCGATCCTCGACGCCCTGCAGACGATCCCTTCCCTGGTGTACATCATCCCGGTCGTCATCCTCTTCACGGTCGGCATCGTGCCCGGCGTGATCGCCTCGGTGCTCTACGCCATGGTGCCGGGCGTCCGGATCACCGCCCTCGGGATCCGGAACGTCCCCGACGAGAGCATCGAGGCATCCAAGACGTTCGGCGCAACACCGCGCCAGACCCTGTTCGGCGTGCGCCTTCCGCTGGCCGCACCCGTCATCATGGTCGGCGTGAATCAGGTGATCATGATGGTGCTCGCCATGGTCATCATCGCCGGGCTCGTCGGAGGAGGCGCGCTCGGCTTCGAGACCGTCGTCGCCCTGACGAGGTCACAGTTCGGCCACGGCGTAGAGGTCGGGCTCGCCATCGTGCTCATCGCCATGGTCCTGGATCGCTCAACGCAGGCCGCCGCCGAGCGGCTGCAGCCCCCCGCCGAGACCTGAGCCCGACTCATCGTCGAGCGCCGACTCATCGTCGAGCGCCGGCCACGAAGGCGCCGACCCCGAAGATCCACACGACGGCACCCGCACCGCTCCACCAGTCCTTGGACCGCAGCGCCGACACGAGGTAGAGCACGCCGCTCAGCGCGAAGGCGGCCCAACCCGCAGTCAGCCACCGGCTCCCGCCCGTCACGAGGCTCCCCGCCGCGCCAGGTGATAGCTTCCGACGTTGCTCATGGCGCAGGGACACTACGACTTCGTGATCGTCGGCGGCGGTTCGGCGGGCAGCGTCCTCGCCAATCGCCTCTCGGCCGATCCGTCGAACCGGGTCCTCGTCCTCGAGGCAGGCAGGCGCGACCGCAGGTGGGACGTCTTCGTCCACATGCCGGCTGCGCTCACCTACCCGATCGGGAACCGCCTCTACGACTGGAAGTACCAGTCCGA
The DNA here is from genome assembly GCA_036396535.1 of Acidimicrobiia bacterium. Taxonomy (NCBI): domain Bacteria; kingdom Bacillati; phylum Actinomycetota; class Acidimicrobiia; species Acidimicrobiia bacterium. The sequence goes on from DASWKR010000035.1 coordinate 52,944, forward strand.
GCCGGAGCCGCACATGAACGGGAGGCGGATCTACCACGCCAGGGGCAGGATCCTCGGAGGCTCCTCCTCGATCAATGGCATGATCTTCCAACGCGGCAACCCGATGGACTACGAGCGCTGGGCGGCCGATCCCGGGATGGAGACGTGGAACTACGCCCACTGCCTCCCCTACTTCAAGAAGATGGAGTCGTCCGTCGCCGGCCCGGACGAGTACCGCGGTGGGGATGGCCCGCTCGTGCTGGAGCGGGGACCGGCAGACAACCCGCTGTTCGAGGCATTCTTCACGGCTGCCACCGAAGCCGGGTACGCCCGAACCGAAGACGTCAACGGCCACCGCCAGGAGGGTTTCGCCTCGTTCGACAGGAACATCCATCGCGGCCGGCGGCTCAGTGCTTCCAAGGCATACCTCCACCCGGTCGAGTCCCGTGACAACCTCGACGTCGTCACCCGGGCGCTCGTCACGAGGGTCGCATTCACCGGCAAGCGCGCCGGCGGAGTCGAGTACGTCACGCACGGGTCGAGGCGCTCGGCGACGGCGGGCGAGGTGATCCTGTGCGGCGGGGCGTTCAACTCGCCGCAGCTCCTCCAGCTCTCCGGAGTAGGTGACGCCGAGCACCTCGGATCCCTCGGCATCGAGGTCGTGCACCACCTGCCAGGCGTGGGGGCGAACCTCCAGGATCACCTCGAGGTGTACGTGCAGTACGCCTCCCGCCAACCGGTCTCGATGCAGCCGTGGACGGCCTGGTGGCGCAAGCCGATCGTCGGGCTGATGTGGCTGTTCCGCAAAGGCCCCGGCGCCACGAACCACTTCGAGGGAGGCGGGTTCGTGCGGTCGAACCAGGATGTGGCCTACCCGAATCTCATGTTCCACTTCCTGCCGCTCGCCATCCGCTACGACGGATCGTCCCCGGCCGGTGGGCACGGCTACCAGGTCCACGTGGGGCCGATGTACTCGGACGCCCGCGGCTCCGTGAAGATCACGTCTTCCGACCCGCGGCGCCACCCGGCGCTGCGCTTCAACTACCTGTCGACCGACCAGGACAGGAGGGAGTGGGTCGAGGCGATCAGGGTGGCGCGCGCCATCCTGAACCAGCCCGCCATGGCGCCGTACAACGGCGGCGAGGTCTCGCCGGGGGCCGCGGTGGCGACCGACGACGAGATCCTCGATTGGGTGGCCCGCGATGCCGAGACGGCGCTCCACCCATCGTGCACGTGCCGGATGGGGACGGACGACATGTCGGTCGTCGACCCGGCGACGATGCGGGTGCACGGGCTCGAGGGCATCCGCGTCGTCGACGCGTCTGCGATGCGCTACGTGACGAACGGGAACATCTACGCGCCGGTCATGATGCTGGCCGAGAGGGCAGCCGACCTCATCCTCGGGAACACGCCCCTGCCGCCCGAGCACACCGACTGGTACCGGCACCCCGGCTAGCTGCGCCGCCTGCTCCTGCGTTCCCGGCCGACTGCGGCGACGGGCACGTGCGCCTCGAGGCGCTCCTCGATCTCGGCCCGGGACGGGCGCTCTCCGTGCCGGTGGGCATCGACGGCGGCGCGCACGGCCGCCGTGTGCTCCGGAACGGAGCCGCAGCAGGTGCCGATGATGCGGGCGCCCGAGCGAATCGCCAGGTCGACGTAGCCGGCCATCCCGTCGGGCGCCACCGGGTACACAAGACGATCCGTCTCGTAGAGGGGGATCCCGCAGTTCGCCTTGGTGACGACGGGTGCGCCCGGGACGGCGTCTGTGATATCGAACGCCGCGGCGACGGCGTCACCCGGGCCGATCCCGCAGTTCGCCCCGAACGCTACGGGCTTCACGGGAAGCGACGCGTACCACTCGCCGACGGCCGACGGCGCGATGCCCATCATGGTCCTGCCCGCAGTGTCGAAGCTGAGGGTCGCCACGTAGGGGATGCCGGTGGCAACCGCCGCTTCGACGGCGGCGGCGAGCTCCTCCCACGACGAGATGGTCTCGATCCAGAGAACGTCGACGCCGGCCGCCGCCAGGGCGGCCGCTTGCTCGGAGAAGGCCGCCACGCCCTCGTCGTGACTCAGCGGCCCGAGTGGTTCGAACAGGTCGCCGGTCGGCCCGATGCTGCCGGCAACGATCACCTGGCGGCCGGCGGCGTCCGCCACGCGGCGGGCGATGGCGACCGCCGCGGCGTTCAACTCGGCGACCCGATGCTGGAGGCCGTGGAGGCGCAGCCGCCGCCCGTTGGCGCCGAAGGTGTTCGTGAGGATGACGTCGGCGCCCGCCTCCACGAAACCGGCGTGCACCCGATCGACGAGCTGCGGGTCGGACACGTTCAAGAGCTCGGGGGAGCCGCCTCCCTCGAGCCCCAGAGCGAAGAGCGTGGTACCCATGGCGCCGTCGGCGACGAGGACGCCGCGGTCGTCGAGCAGATCCTGCAAGGGGTTCGTTTCCAGGGCGACCTCCAATCGTCGTGTTGGCGGTCTGTCCCTGGGGGCCAGGAGACGAGAGAACCGCCTCAGCAAACGCCGGGCGGTTCGGTCGCCCGTCGCTTTAGCCGCATTTCTCGAGCGCCCGCAAGCTGACATCAAATCGGCGCTACCGGCAGCGTATCCGAGGCACGCCGGGATGTCCAGGACGAAGCCCACGCCCTTCAGGATCTGCGGCGCTCCACCTCGGCGACGATGGCGGGCAGCACGTCGTGGAGGTCGCCGATGACGGCGTAGTCGGCCTTGGCGACCATGTTCGCCTGGCGGTCGGTGTTGATGGCGAGGATGTGCTTCGCTCCCATGGCGCCGACCCAATGCTGGATAGCGCCCGAGATGCCGCACGCCATGTAGAGCTGCGGGGCGATCCTGGTACCCGTCTGACCGACCTGGTCGGAGTGCGGGCGCCAGCCGTTGTTGGTGGCCACCCTGGAGCAGCCGACGACGCCCCCGAGCAATCCCGCCAGCTTCTCGAGGTCGGCGAAGCCCTCGGCCGACCCGACGCCGCGGCCGCCACCGACGACGACGCGGGCGGTCGCCAGCGTCACTCCCTCCGACCGGATCTCCCGCGATCTCACGATGGTCCTGGCCAGCGACGGGTCGAGCCGGGGCGCCAGCATCCGCAGCTCGGCGCCGCGGGTCACCCCGTCGGGCGCGACGGCGCGCTCGGCGAAGGACACGATGGCGGTCGAAGTCGACGCGAGCTCGGCATCTTCGATCAGCGAGCCTCCCCAGCGGACCCGGGCGATCTTCCAGGGCGGACCCGGATCGACCGAGAGGCAGTTGGCTGCGAACGGCAGACCGAGCCGCGCCGCAGCCTGGGCGAGCACCTCGTTGCCGCGCTCCGAACCGGTGGCGACGACCGCGGTCGGGGCGATCGACGTCACCCCCTGGGCGAGAGTCTCACCCCACGCCTCCGGCCCGTAGTCGGACAGCAGCTCATGCTCGGCGACGTTGACGACGTCGACGCCGAGCGCCGCCGGGTCGTCCGGTGCCGAGCCGATCACGAGAGCATGAGCCTCCTGGCCCATGCGCCCGGCCAGACGGCGCGCTGCCGCCAGCGCCTCGAGGCCCGACTGGCTCGGCGCCGCTCCTTCCATCTCGACGAACGCCAGGACGGTCACAGAACACCGAGCTCCTCGAACAGGTCGACGACGGCAGGCGCCGCCGCCGCTCCCTCCCCGAGGATCACCGTGTCGCTCACCTCTTCGACCGGCCGGCGCAGCCCGGCGAGTCCCAGGCCACCTCGAGCGGCTGCAGTCACCAGCATTCCGACCTGCGCCTTCTTCGATGCCAGCCTCCCCGTCAGGGTCGGATAGCGGGGAAGGTTGATCCCCTCCTTGACGCCGACGACGGCGGGAAGCGGGAGCTCGTAGACCTCGACCCCGTTGCCGGCCTCGCGGCGAGCGGTCACGACGCCGTCACCCAACGCGATGCCCTTGATCCCGTTCACCATCGGCCTTCCGAGCGCGGTGGCGACCCGGATGCCCACCTGGAAGCCGCCGGAGTCGGCCGACTCGTTGCCGAAGAGAACCAGGTCGAACGTGCCGGCACGATCCTCGATGGACACGATGGCGTCTGTGAGCGCCGCCGCGGTTCGCTGCGGGTCCCAGTCGGACCCGTCGGTCTCCACGAGCGCCGCCTCGGCCACTCCGAGGCTCAGCGCGTAGCGCAGCTGCTCTTCGGCCTGGGGCGGTCCGAGCGTCATCACGGTCGCCGCCCCGCCGCTCGCCTCGGCGACCCGGATGGCCTCCTCGACGGCGCACTCCTCGTGCGGGCTCATCGTGAAGCCGAGCTGGGCGGTGTCGATGGCCATGCCGTCGTCGGTCAGGTTGATCCTCGCCCCGGGGGCGGGGACTCGCTTCACGCACACGAGGACCCGCATCAGCGCTTCATCCTCGAGTCGTCGGGATCGAACAGCGGCGTCGATCCGGCGACCGCGACCCTCACAGGGAACAGCTCGTTCATGTACATGACCCGCAGCTCGGTGCCTGCGACGCCGAGCGCGGGCGGGAGGTAGGCCATCAGCAGGTACTTGCCGACGGATGGCCCCATGGCGGCGGACGTGACCCTCGAGATCCGCCCCTTGGCATCGACGATGCGCTCGCCTTCGACCGTGAGGATCGGCTCGTTGCCGCCCGTCGGGTACCTGGCGGTCCCCGACGAGTCGCTGTGGTCCTCCATCGTGAGGGTGCACATGATGGCCGCCGGGCCCTCCTCCCTCGCCGCCAGGTAGGCAGCCTTACCGACGAATTCTGCATCCTTGACGCGCCGGCGGGCGAGGCCCGCCTCCACCGGCGAGTACTCGGACTCGAGCTCGGCTCCCATGAGGCGGTATCCCTTCTCGATGCGGCCCGTGAAGGCGTAGACGCCGATGCCGACCGGGCGGACGTCGAGGTCCTCACCAGCATGCCAGAGCGTGTCCCACAGGCGGATGCCGTGCTGCACCTCGGTGTAGATCTCCCAGCCGCTCTCGCCGACGTACGAGATGCGAAGCATCGACACCGGTATCCCGTCGACGAGCATCTCCTGAACGGTCCCGTACGGGAAGTCGGCCTGCGACACGGGGGACGACGCCACCTTGGAGACGAGCGCTTCGGCATTCGGGCCCCACACTCCGATGGTGCACAGCGCCGCGGTGCGGTTCTCGAAGTGGACGGAGCCGTCCCTCGGCAGGTTTCGCCGAAACCAGTACTCGTCCCGGCCCCCGTCGAATGCGCCGGTGACGATCCGATAGCGATCACGCGCGATGCGCATGACCGTGAGGTCGGAGCGGAACCCGCCGCCCTCCGTGAGGAGTGGGGTGTAGATCGCCGTGCCGACCGGCCGGTCGACCTTGTTGACGGTCAGCCACTCCATGAGATCGACTGCGCCCGGGCCGGTCACCTCGAAGATCTGGAATGCCGTCAGGTCGACGAGCCCGACCTTCTCACGGAGGTGGAGGTGCTCGCCGGTGATGATCGGCGACCACCAGCGGCGGTCCCACTCATTGGGGCGATCCTCGGCACCGTGGCGTTCGACGAGGTCCTCGTTCGACTCGTACCACTGCGGCCGCTCCCAGCCGCGGGCGTCGAAGAACACCGCTCCGAGCGCCTCTTCCCTCGGGTAGAACGGCGAGTAGTTCATGCCGCGCTCGGATGCCCACTGCTCCCTCGGGTGGACGATGCCGTACGTCTTGTTGAAGTGCTCGGCGCACCTCGCCTCGATGTGGTGGACGGTTCTCTCGTGGGGGTAGAACCGGGCGATGTCCGAACCGTGAGGGTCGCACATGTGCGGGTACCCGTGGGTCATCCACTCGGCGACCATCTTGGCGATCCCGGGTCCCTCCTTGATCCACACCGCGGCGGCCGACCACAGGTTCTCGACCTCGACCGTCTCTCCGAGCACCGGCATGGCGTCCGGCGTGAGAGAGAGGAGGCCGTTGACGGCGTAGCGGATCTCTGCGGTGCCGAGGATGCCTCCCATCAGCTCGAGGGCGTCTTCGAGCTGCGGATCGAAGTCCTCCTGCGTGAACGGCAGCTCGGTCGGCGACAGGGCGGCGTCCTCGATCGCAGGGATCCGGTCCGGGTCGTGGAACATCGGGCGATGGGCGTACGAGCCGACCTCCATCGAGCCGGCCGACTGGCGCTCGTACATGAAGGTGTCCATGTCGCGGACGATCGGGTATCCGATCTCGTTGTTGGTCGCCTGGAGGATCTCGATGGGCCCCACGTCGACCATCTGGTGTACGGCCGGAGTGAGCGGGATCGTCGCCCCGGCCATGGCGGCGATTCGGGGGCTCCAGACGCCACAGGCGATGACGACGTTGTCGGTCTCGATCCTGCCCCGAGTCGTGACCACCGCGGAGACCCTGGGCCTGCCGAAGGGCTGCGACTCCGTCTCGATCGCCGTCACCTCGGTGTTCGCCAACGAGCGCAGAGCACCCTTGGCCTGGGCGGTGTCACGCATGAGCGTGCCGAATCCCAGCGAGTCGACGACCGAGACCGTCGGCGAATGGAACCCGCCGAGGATCACGTTCTCGTCGATGAACGGGACGAGCTCCTTGACCCGCGCCGGCGACAACAGCTGTGCCTCGATGCCGTAGGCCTTGGCGGACGTCATACGACGCCGCAGCTCCTCCATCCGCTCCTCGGTGCGGGCGACCTCGATGCCGCCGCTCGTCGTGTTGAGGCCCGCCTCCTCGTACTGGCGCTGCGATTCGAGCGTCAGGTACGTCATCTCCTTGTTGTGATCCACCGGGAAGATGAAGTTCGAGGCGTGGCCCGTCGAACCTCCCGGGTTGGGAAGAGGGCCCTTGTCGACCTGCACGATGTCGGTCCAGCCCAGCTCGGCGAGCTGCCCCACGAGGCAGTTGCCGACGATGCCGGCACCGATGACGACGACGTTCGCCCGGCTGGGAAGCTCGCTCAAGGGTCCCTCCTGCACTATGACACGCCACAGGGTCGTGGCCCATCGACACACGACGCCGCGACCGCTACTGTTCCGCATCGTAAAACGATCCCGCATCGTGGAACAAGTGCCCCCGAGCCAGGAGACCCACGGTGGCAGATGACGAACTCGATCTGTCGACTCTCGACGACACCGAGCTGGTCGAGCAGATGCACGACGACCTCTACGACGGCCTCGCCCCGGAGATCGTCGAGGGCACGAACATCCTCCTCTCGCGAGGGTGGGAAGCCCAGGAGGTGCTCAACAAGGCGCTCGTCGAGGGCATGCGCATCGTCGGCATCGACTTTCGCGACGGGATCCTCTTCGTCCCGGAGGTGCTCCTCGCCGCCAACGCCATGAAGGCCGGAATGGCCATACTCCGCCCGCTCCTCGCCGAGACCGGAGCGGAGACGATCGGGAAGGTCGTCGTCGGCACCGTCAAGGGTGACATCCACGACATCGGCAAGAACCTGGTGGCGATGATGCTCGAGGGCTCCGGTTTCGAGGTGATCGACCTCGGCATCAACACGGACGCCGAGGAGTTCATCGCAGCGCTCGAGGAGCACAGGCCGGAGATCCTCGGCATGTCCGCCCTGCTCACGACGACGATGCCCTACATGAAGGTCGTGATCGACGCCCTCGTCGAGCGCGGCATGCGGGACGACTACATCGTCCTCGTCGGAGGCGCTCCGCTCAACGAGGAGTTCGGACGAGCCGTCGGCGCCGATGCGTACTGCCGCGACGCAGCCGTCGCCGCCGAGACGGCCGAGGCGCTGGTGCTCGCCAAGCGCCTCATGTCCGGAGAGGACTGACCCGGTGGGCGCATACGTCATCGCCTGCGGCGCCCTCGCCCGCGAGCTCGGAAGCGTCATCTCCGCCTCACGGTTGGCCGGGATCACGGTCGAGTACCTCCCGGCTGGGCTCCACAACACACCCGACCGGATACCGGCGCTGGTCGACGAGCGTCTCGCCAGAGCGGCCGCCACCCACGAGTCGCTCTTCGTCGCCTATGCCGACTGCGGCACGGGAGGCCTTCTCGACCCGGTTGTGGCGAGGCATGGCGCCACCCGTCTCCCGGGTGCCCATTGCTACGAGTTCTTCGCGGGACACGCGCTGTTTGCCGAGCTCCACGCCGCAGAGCCCGGCACGTTCTATCTGACCGACTACCTGGCGCGGAACTTCGAGAGGCTGGTGTGGGCCGGCCTCGGCATCGATCGGTGGCCGCAGCTGCGCGACTCCTATTTCGGCAACTACCACCGCCTGGTGTACCTCTCCCAGACGCGAGACGAGGCAACGCTCGCAAAAGCGACGCGGGCCGCCGCCAAGCTCGGCCTCGCCTTCGAGCACCGTCACGTCGGGCTCGGACTGCTCGAGCCGGCGATCCGCGGCCTCGGTGCCGCATGAGCAGGCGGTCCGACGGAGCGATGCTCACGGTGATCTGGTGGCGCGACATCCCAGCGCAGGTGACCGCCCGCAGAGGCGAGCACGTCGTCAGGAGGGAGCTCTCCCCTCAGTTCCAGGTGGCCATCGACAGGGCCGCGATGCACGCCGGCCTCATCGGCACGGACGCCTACCTCGACGAGTGGCGCAAGGTCACCACACCGTGCGACGAGGACCTCCAGACGGCAGTGGACGCGGTTGCCGCCGACCTCGAAGAGACCTACCCGGCGACCCGCCTGGCGCGGGTGGCCGGCAACCTCGGATACGAGGAGCAGCCGTGACAGACACGGTCGTCTCCTCCGCCGTCAAGGAGGTGGTGATCGGCCTCGACCGGCCCTTCGTCCTCATCGGCGAGCGGATCAACCCGACCGGTCGCAAGCTCCTCGCCGAGGAGATGAGGAACGGCGACTACAGCAGGGTCGTCGCAGACGCCATCGCTCAGGTGGACGCCGGGGCGCATATGCTCGACGTTAACGCCGGCATCCCGCTGGCCAACGAGCCTGCGATCCTCGCCGAGACGATCAAGCTCGTGCAGTCGCTCGTCGACGTGCCCCTCTCCATCGACTCCTCCATCGTCGCCGCCCTTCAGGCGGGTCTCGAGGCATACGACGGCAAGGCGCTCGTCAACTCGGTCACGGGAGAGGACGAGCGCCTCGAATCCGTGCTGCCGCTCGTCGCCAAGCACGGCGCCGCGGTGGTCGCCATCACGAACGACGAGACAGGGATCGCCGAGGACCCCGACGTCCGATTCGAGGTTGCCAGGAAGATCGTCGGCCGGGCCGCCGACCACGGGATCCCGCTGTCGGACATCGTCGTCGACCCCCTCGTGATGCCGATCGGGGCGATCGGGACGGCCGGGCGCCAGGTGCTCCACCTCGTGCGAAGGCTCCACGACGAACTCCGGGTCAACACGACGTGCGGTGCGTCGAACATCAGCTTCGGCCTGCCCCATCGGGTCGGCATCAACGCCGCCTTCCTCACGATGGCCATCGGGGCCGGGCTGACTTCGGCGATCACGAACCCGATGGAGAGCGAGATTCGCCAGGCGATCCTGGCGGCCGACGTCCTCACAGGGCACGACAGGAACTGCGAGGCCTGGATCCTGGCGCACCGACCGCCCGCCGCAGATGAGCAGGGCGGCAGGCGGCAGAACAGGCGCCGCAGCTCAGGATGAGCGATCAGGCCGACGTCATTCGAGGTCCGGCCCCCAAGGATGTGCGCGTCACCTTCACGCCCTCCGGGAGACGAGGCAGCTTCGCAGCGGGGACGACCGTTCTCGATGCCGCCAGGGAGATCGGCGTCGACCTCGATTCGGTGTGCGGCGGCCGGGGCATCTGCGGCCGATGCCAGGTGGCGATCGGAGCGGCTCCCGGCGCCTCCGGCGTCCACGGCAGGCTGAGCCCACCGGGCCCGACCGAGACCGAGTACCGGGGAAGGCGGCCTCTCGCCGACGGCAGGCGGCTCGGGTGCGCCGCCCATCTGCTCGGTGACGTCGTGATCGACGTGCCCTCCGAGAGCCAGGTGCACCGCCAGGTCGTGCGCAAAGAGGCAGGCGTCGACGCTCTCCCCGTCGACCCCGTCGTGCGGCTCCACTACGTCGAGGTCGAGCCCCCGGCGCTCGAGAGCCCGTCCGGCGACCTGGAACGTGTCCTCGCCGCGCTGACTCGGGAGTGGGGCATGACCGTCTCCGAGACGGACGATCACGTGCTGAAGATCCTCCAAGGGGCGCTGCGCGCCACGGTGCCGGGGCCGGCATGGTCGGTGACGCTGGCCGTCCGAGAGGAGAGCCGCCTCGTAGGGGTCTGGCCCGGATATCGGGACACGGTCTACGGCGCCGCCTTCGACATCGGCTCCACCACCATCGCAGGACACGTGTGCGACCTGGCGACCGGCGCAGTGCTCGCCTCCGCCGGGGTGATGAATCCGCAAATCGCCTTCGGCGAGGACCTCATGAGCCGGGTGAGCTACGTCCAGATGAATCCCGGAGGCGACCGGCTGCTGACGAAGGTCGTCAGGGAAGCCGTCGACGGGCTCCTCGGCGAGTTGACGGAGCGCGCGGGGATCGAGCGTGACGAGATCCTCGAGGTGACCGTCGTCGGCAACCCGATCATGCACCATCTCTTCCACGGAATCGACCCGACCCAGCTCGGCACGGCGCCGTTCGCTCTGGCGACGACCGCCGCCTTGACGACGACGACTCGATCGAACGAGCTGAGCACCCACCCTGGTGCCAGGGTCTATGCGCTCCCATGCATCGCCGGTCACGTCGGGGCGGACGCGGCGGCCGCCACCCTCGCCGAGGGCCCGCACCGCGGTGACGAGCTGCAGCTGCTCATCGACGTCGGCACGAACGCCGAGATCGTGCTCGGGAACCGGGACCGGCTCCTCGCCGCCTCCTCACCGACCGGACCTGCCTTCGAGGGGGCCCAGATCTCGGCGGGTCAACGAGCGGCCCCGGGCGCCATCGAGCGGGTCAGGATCGACAGGGAGACGCTGCAGCCCCGCTTCAGCGTCATCGGCTCCGAGCTGTGGTCGGACCATCCCGGCTTCGCCGACGCCGTCGGCGCCACCGGAGTGACGGGGATCTGCGGCTCGGGGATCATCGAAGCCGTCGCCGAGATGTACCTGGCTGGGATCGTGTCGCGCGACGGCGTCGTCGCCGGCTTGGACCACCCACGGATCGTGCCAACCGGGCGAACGTACTCCTATCGGCTCCTCGAAGACCCGCTCATCGAGGTGACCCAGAACGACGTCAGGGCGATCCAGCTCGCCAAGGCGGCGCTCCAGGCGGGGTGCCGCCTGCTCATGGAGCACGCAGGGGTCGACGGCGTGGACGAGGTGCGGCTCGCCGGGGCGTTCGGGGCGCACATCGACCCGATGCACGCCATGGTGCTCGGCATGATCCCCGACTGCGACCTCGACAAGGTGCGAGCCGCCGGGAACGCGGCCGGCGTCGGGGCGTTGATGGCACTCACGTCACGTGCTGCCAGGGCCGAGATCGAGCTGGTGGCTCGCTCCATCGAGAAGATCGAGACGGCCACCGAACCGCGGTTCCAGGAGCACTTCGTCGCGGCGATGGGGTTCCCGAACTCGGTCGTGCCGTACCCGATGCTCTCGGCGAGGGTCGAGCTGCCGGAGCCGGCGGCAGCCGCTCCCCGCGGTCGGGGCAGGCGCGGACGCCGGGACGTCCCGTGAGCGGCGTGCAGAGCATCGAGCGGGCATTCGCCATCCTCGAAGCACTCGCCGCCGGCCCGGCGGGCGTCACCGAGCTCGCCGAGCTCATCGCTCTCCCCAAGTCGACCGTGGCGAGGATCCTCGGCACCCTCGCAGACCTGGGAGCCGTCGAGCGCGTCGACCAGTCGACGGACTTCCAGATCGGCCAGAGCCTGGCGGGCCTGGCAGGCGTCTCGAGCGCCGCGGCCACAATGGTGGTCGCCGTGCGGCCGGTGCTCGACAAGCTCGCCTCCGAGATCGGCGAGGCGGCCGAGTTCAGCGTGCCGGAGGGATACCTCATCCGCTATCTCATCCAGGTCGAGAGCCCGAGCCCCGTGCAGGTGCGCGACTACACCGGGCTGCTGTCACCGCTCCACGTCGTCCCGGCCGGGTTGTGCGTCATGGCCCACTGGCCGAACGAGGAGCTGGAGCGTTACCTCGCTCGGCCACTCGAGGCATACACCGCCAAGACGGAGACCAGGCCGGCCCACATCAGGCGCCGGCTGGAAGGCATCCGCCAGGCCGGTTGGGCGTGGCAGCACGAGGAGTTCGCCGAAGGGATCAGCTCGGTGGCCGCGCCCGTCTTCGACCAACTCGGGAGGATCGCCGGGGCGATCACGGTTCACGGTCCGACGTACCGATTCCCCGGTTCTCGTCGTTCCGAGGAGATCGCCCGATTCGTCTGCGACTCGGCGCAGCGCTTCTCGGTGAGAGCGAGGACCCCCTCCTAGACCTGCCCTATGAGCCGTCGGCGAAGAGCGACCTCTCCAGGTCGCCGCCCTCGAAGACAGGCTTGCGCCTCGCGAACCACTCCTCACCGAAGGCCACACGGAACACGTCATCGGGGAGCTGGAGCCACCAGGAGCCCTCGGCGATCTGGCTGGCGTGCGCCGCCATGGCCTGGCGCTTGCGCTCCACATGTCCCGAAACGTCGACCACCGTCGTCAGCTCGTCCTCAGGCAGCCCGAGGTCGTCGAACGAACCCTCTTCATCCTCGTCCCAGCCTTCCAGGCCGGCGGCGACGGCTGCCTCGGCGAGGGCGGCGACCCTGTCACGGTTGATCGTCGACTCGTACACCCGCGGCGTGCCGGCGACCTCTGCGGCGCGGGCTCCGACCCGGTGGACCTGGATGTGGTCGGGGTGACCGTAACCACCATTGGCGTCGTAGAAGGTGACGACGTCTGCCGTCTCCTCCATGAGGATGGCGGCCAACCGGTGCGCCGCCTGTTCCACTTCCGCCTGCCAGAAGGCATCCGGATGAGCGTTCGACTCGGCTCCCATCATGCCCGAGTCCCGATATCCGAGGAACTCGACCCTGGCGACCCCGAGGAGCGAGGCGGCTCGCAGCGTCTCCTCTCTGCGGCGGTCACCGAGACTCTCCCCCGACGTCAGGAAGCCATCCTCCACCTCGCCCTCCTCGCCGGAGGTCGCCACGACGAGCACGACACGGTGACCCGCCGCGACGGCCCTGAGGACCGTGCCGCCGACCCCGATCGCCTCGTCGTCCGGGTGGGCGTGGAAGGTGACGAGCGTTGCCATGGAAGCGGAGAGATTAGGGTCGGAACCGACAGAGCCCGCTCCCATGAGAGCGGGCTCTGAGACAGTTCGGGAGCGGCAGTTGGATCACCACTGCGCACAGTGCGTATTGGTACAACCACTCCCGTGTCGTGCCGGGGACGGTCCGGCTCCCGCCGGGCCGTCACTCCAAATCGTGAGCCGGCCCCGATCGCTAGAGCGTGGGAACATCCTCCGCAGAGAAGATCGGCATCGGCAGGCGGAAAGTTGAGTCCATCCGGTCGAAATCTGCCCATCCGGCCGAAATCTGCCCATGCCGAAATCTGCAGAGCCTCCGACGCGCCGAGGGCAGGCGCCGTGGCCCCCCTCGAGCGTCGGTCAGCCGGGCCGGTTGACGACCACGCCGACGAGTTCCGACGCGTGCGCTCCCGCGGAACGGGACGACCAGTTCGTCACCCGGCGCACCTCCCGCATGTCGTCGTCCATGCTCGTGATGCCGCCGCGCGGCCCGATCCAGTACATGGCGTCCTCGGCGGCGTTGTATGCCATCGCCTCGATGTTGCCCGAGCCGACGGCACCGCCCGACACCTCAACGATACGGCTCGGTCGTAGTCCCGTCTGGGTCACGAGGGCCTGTCCGACGGACACGGAAGGCTCGGCGAAGCGGTAGACCTCGTCGTGGCCGTTGTCCCAGATCTCGAGGTACCACGTGCCCGAGCCGCTCCGGTAGGCGGAGAGGTCCTCGACGTCGGCCCAGGATGACACCGCACCCGCCGCGCCAGATTCCTCGAACTTGCCCCGCCACGCCAGGCGATCGTTCACGCTGTCGATGGCGAACAGCATGAAGCCGTCCGGGTGCTGGGAGTCGTGGTCGATGATGAACCAGTGGATGCCCGGATTTCTGCGCGACACGAACATGCCCGAGAGGCCGTCGCGTGCCCCGGCGAGGCTGGCGGCGTTGTACTCGAACTGCGACCTCCTCCCGTCGTTCGTCGAGACGCTCCTCCCCGGACCGTATGCGAGGTCGTAGCTGTACACCGAGCTGGCGGACGACCCGGCGCTCCCCTCGCCGGCGACGTACACGGTCCTGCCGTCCGCAGACAGCGCGACGTTCTCGCCGTCGTGCGACTCGATCACCTCGGAGAGGTCGGGTTGCGGATCGGATGAGATCCGGTCGGACCACCTCGAGGCGCTCCCCAGCCGATGGAACAGGCTCGCCCGGTGGTCCCCCGCCGACGTCTGTTGCACGACGATCGTCGAACCGTCGCTCGATATGTCCATGGCTCCTGCCGTGTTCGGGGTGTCGAGCAGGACCGGCGATGCGCCGGGCGGATCGTCAGGGGGGTCGGCCGGCGGCTCGGTCGTGGTCGTCGTGGGCGGCGGCTCCGTCGTGGTCGTCGTGGGCGGCGGCTCCGTCGTGGTCGTCGTTCCCGGCGGCTTCGTCGTGGTCGTCGTTCCCGGTGGTTCCGTCGTGGTCGTCACCGGCGGCTCCGGGTTCACGCCTCCGACGTACTTCCAGGCCGAGCCGGACACGCGCCATGGCATCTTGATCGCTCCGTTGGCCCACGTGTCGTATGGGCGACGGGTCTCGTACCCGTTCTTCGGGTTGCGAAAGTTGACCATGATCACGGGATCGCCCGTGGCCGCCGTGCCGCTCGTGTACAGATGCACGTAGTACAGGTCGCCTCGGAACGCCTCACGCCCCTCGCCGCGCGCTCCTATCACCCATGGCGCGTGCACCCCGCGATTCAGCGAAACCGCCGCCTTCCGCTCGTGGGAGGCGATTGGATCGCCCCATCCGATGTTCGGGATGTATGCGTCGGCGGGGGCGCTCGACTTCCACACGGTGAGCTTCGCGCCCTTCTTGCTCTTGGCGTCGAACTGCAGCCGAAGCCAGGCACCTTTGCCATCGCTGAGGCCGAGCCGCCTGGCGTACGCCGAGAATGCGTGGTCCCTGCCGGCGGCATCGTGGATGATGAGCTGCAGGTCACCTTGAGGGGCCACCTGGAGCTTGATCGTGTTGGCCACTGCAGAACCGGGCCATTGCGACAGGATGACCTGGCGCTGCGGGGATGACCAGTCGTCGGCGGCTGCGTAGAACACGATCTCGATATCTCCCGAGCCGACCCCCGTTCCGGATGCAACGACGTGGGTGCCGGAGCCCGAAACCGTCAGGTGGGGGGTCTCGGCAGAGAGGGCAGCCGGAATGGCAACGGCGAGCGCCGCCGCCAGGACGAGCGCCGCCGCGCTGAACCGGTGACGAAAGAGAAACGACATGGCGGTTCCGGTCCCTTCTTCCTGAACCTCTGTCGGTCGATTCGGAGGAGGACCGGCGGCAATGCCGGAAACCACGCTCCGTGACCTCTTCTGGGGGTCTATCGGCCCAGTCGGGTGGTCCCTTACCGATTCTTCCCGCCGGTGGAGGACGACCTCGCGCCGACTCCGGGCGATGATGCGAGGTCCGCCACAAGGAGCGTGTTAAGAGGCACTCTCGGTGTTCCTAACGAAGTGGCGCCCTTCCTACCAGGCATTTCCGGGAACCGAGCCCGCATCGCCCTGCCCGCCCGGACCGTGGCCGCATGTTCGATGTGCAGGCGTGGCTTGTGGGCCTCGCCGTCACGCTCGCCATCGCCACGGTCACGTGGCTGGTGGCCTCGCCAAGAGCAACGCCCGGATCATCGACGCTGTGTGGTCGCTGATGTTGGTCGCGGCGGCCCTGGCGTACACCGCTCTCACGCCTGCTCCATCGGAGCGGGACCGGCGCTGACCGCGGTCGACGACGGATCGGGCGGCGTCACTCGCCGGTGAGCCCGTCGACGGCTTCCCTGATGAGGTCGAGGTGGCCGTTGTGTCTCGCCGTCTCCTCGATCATGTGAACGAGGATCCACCGCAGGCTGAACGGCTCCCCGGTGGCGCGACTCCGCTTCACGGACAGCTGTTCGAGGGGTAGGCCGGCGGCAGCGGCACGACTGCGGGCGCACGACTCCTCGTACAGCGAGACGAGGTCGGCCGGCTCGTCGTCGACCGCCGAGTGGAAGTCCCAGTCCTCGTCCTCCTCGAACGGGGCACTCGCCCACGGTTCCGGGAGCTCCGCTCCCAGGAGGACGGACTGGAACCAGTTGTCCTCGACGAGGGCGAGGTGCTTCACGATCCCGGACGCCGTGAGCGAGGAGGCCGCCACGGTCCTGAGCGCCTGCTCGTGATCGAGCCCGGAGTACTTCCACAACACCGTCGCCCGGTGGAAGTCGAGGAACGAGGCGAGCGTCGCCTGCTCGTCCGCCGCCAGGGGCGGGTTTGGTCGATCGGCTTCCGAGTACGGCATCGGCGGAGCCTACGTGGCCGGGCAACGTTCCGGTTTGCGGTGCCAACCACCGGATCACGTGAGTCGACCTCCGACCTCGACGATCCGGCGCTGCAGGAACTCACGCTCCACCTCGTTCGACGCGAGGACAAGGGCCTTCTGGTAGGCGCGCAGTGCCGAGTCGTCGTCGCCGTGCCTGCGCAGCAGATCGGCGCGCGCCGCATGGAAGAGGTGGTAACCGTCGAGGTCGGCGGCGAGAGGCTCCATCTCGCTGAGCCCTGCCGACGGCCCTGCCGCCATCGCCACCGCCACGGCCCGGTTGAGAGCCACGACCGGGCCCGGCTGCAGGCGATGGAGCGAGTCGTAGAGCATCACGATCTGCTGCCAGTCGGTGGCGTCCGGCCGAGGCGCGGTGGCGTGGAGCGACGCGATCGCCGCCTGCACCTGGTAGGGACCCGCCCTGCCCGCCTCGAGCGCCCGATCGAGCAGATCGGATGCGGCTGCGATCTCGAGGCGGTCCCAACGCGAGCGATCCTGGTCCTCGAGCAGCACCAGTGTCCCGTGCTCGACCCTCGCCGCATGGCGCGAATCGTGGAACATCATGAGGGCGGTGAGGCCGAGGGTCTCCGGCTCGCCCGGCATCAGCGAGGCCAGCATCCTCCCGAGCCTGATCGCCTCGCTGCAGAGGTCTCTCCTCACCATCTGGTTGCCGGACGTCGCCGAGTAACCCTCGTTGAAGATGAGGTACACCACTGCGAGCACGGACTCGAGTCGAGCCGGGAGGTCGGCCGCCGGAGGAACCCGATAGGGAATCGCCGCGTCGCGGATCTTGCGCTTGGCGCGCACCAGTCGCTGCGCCATGGTGGGCTCCCCGAGGAGGAACGCCCTTGCGATCTCACCCGTCGTGAGGCCGCCGAGGGTCTTCAGGGTGAGCGCCACCCTGGCCTCCATCGACAGCGCCGGATGGCAGCAGGTGAAGATGAGGCGAAGCCGATCGTCCTCGACAGCCGTTTCGCCTATCGCCTCAGCCACGTCGTCACTCCGATCCAACTCGACGAGGTGGGCCAGCTCCTCCTGCTTCCTGGTGTAATTGGTCGCCCGACGCATGCGGTCGATCGCCTTGCGACGAGCCGTCGTGGTGATCCACGCCGCCGGATTGGCGGGCTGCTCGACCTGCCAGGCCACGAGCGCCGTCGCCAGCGCATCCTGGACCGCCTCCTCTGCGACCTCGAAGTCGCCCGAGTCGCGGATCAGCGTGGCCAGGACGCGCCCGTACTCCTCACGGAAGACGCGCTCGACGGCGCGTGCCGCGGCCGCCCGATCAGGACTCGTCTGCCCACTCCCACAGCGGCCGGATCTCGACCGAGCCGTACTTCGACCCCGGCAAGTCTGCGGCCACCGCAATAGCCTCGTCGAGATCGCCCGCCTCGATGAGGTAGAAGCCGCCGAGGGTCTCCTTCGTCTCTGCGAACGGACCGTCGGTCGTGACCGTCTCGCCGTCGCGTACCCGCACGGTGGTGGCGGTCTCGACTCCGAGGAGCGCCTCACCGCCGAGGTTGCGTCCCGACTCGGTGAGGTTCTTCGTGAACTCGGCGTAATCGGCGTAGCTCTGCTGTTGCGACTCGGGGTCGGAAGGGACGCTCGCATCGTCCGTGTAGATCAGCAAGGCGTATCGCATCGCGTGCTCCTGTCTTCTCGGCTGCGACGTCATGACGACGAACGAGGCGGCGCCCATTCGACACCTGTTTGCCAAGCTAGCCGACCGGTGTCGGACGGCTCATGCCTCATCCACCGCGCCCGACGGCGCGCCCCTCACCTATGCTCGAAACGCATGAGCGACTACCGGCCGCCGATCGGCGAGATCGAGTTCGTGCTCGAGCACATCGCAGGGATCGAGCAGATGTGCGCCCTCGATGACTTCCGGCACGTCGAGCCAGAGCTGGCGTTCGGAGCGCTCAGGGAGGCGGCGAGGTTCTTCGCCGAGGTCGTCGCCCCGACGAACCGGGCGGGTGACACACAGGGCTCGGTTCGCAACGCCGACGGCAGCGTGACGACCCCCGAAGAGTTCAAGAAGGCTTACGAGCAATACGTTGCCGCCGGGTGGAACGCAGTGAAGGCCCCCGTCGAGTACGGCGGCCACGGGTTCCCGCTCATCGTCGGCATCGCCGTGCTGGAGATGCTCACGACGGCCAACATGGCGTTCTCGCTGTGCCCGATGCTCACCTCGAGCGCCATCCTCGCCCTGCAGGAGCACGGCACCGACGAGCAGAAGGCGACCTACCTCGAGAAGCTCATCTCAGGCGAGTGGACCGGCACGATGGTCCTCACCGAGCCGGAGGCCGGATCGGACGTCGGCGCGCTGCGCACGAAAGCCGTGCCGAACGACGACGGATCCTGGAGCATCACGGGCACGAAGATCTTCATCACGTGGGGCGAGCACGACATGGCCGAGAACATCGTGCACCTGGTCCTCGCCCGGACGCCCGGCGCCCCGCCTGGTACGAGGGGAATCAGCCTGTTCATCGTCCCGAAGTACCTCGTCGGCGCGGACGGAGCGCTCGCAGCCCGCAACGAGGCACATTGCGTTTCCATCGAGCACAAGCTCGGGATCCACGGCAGCCCGACGTGCGTGATGGCCTTCGAGGGAGCAACCGGGTACCTCGTCGGCGAGGTGAACTCCGGGATGCGCTCGATGTTCACGATGATGAACGACGCCCGGCTCCACGTGGGGCTCGAGGGACTCGGCGTCACCGAGCGCGCCTATCAGAAGGCCCTCACATTCGCGACGGAGCGACGCCAAGGGCAAGCCGTCTCGGCGGGTCCAGGCGAGGCTTCGCCGATCATCGAGCACCCCGACGTCCGCAGGATGCTCCTCACGATGCGGGCGAACGCCGAGGCGATGCGTGCCCTCATGTACGACACCGCCAGGGCGATCGACATGTCCGCACACGCACAGACCGAGCAGGACCGCTCGGACGCCGCCGCACTCGCCGCTCTGCTCACCCCTGTCGCCAAGGGATGGGGCACCGACATCGGCGTCGAGATGACGTCCATCGGGATTCAGGTGCACGGCGGCATGGGCTACGTCGAGGAGACCGGGGCGGCCCAGCTGTTTCGGGACTCACGAATCGCACCGATCTACGAGGGCACCAACGGGATCCAGGCCATCGACCTCGTCCTGCGCAAGATCCCGATCGACGGCGGGCGGGTGGTCCGCAAGTACCTGGCACAGATGATGGACGTTGCCGGCGATCTCGGTGCGGCAGGGCTCGACGCGCCGGCGGCCGCCCTGCGCGATGGAGTGGCCGCCCTGGAGATGGCCACGGAGTGGCTTCTCGAGCAGACCGATCCGAACGACGCCCTGGCAGGGGCATCCCCATACCTGCGGATGTTCGGCGTCGTCGCAGGTGGCTGCTACCTGGCGCGTGAAGCGATCGCCGCCCGGCAATCGGACGGCATCGACGAGGAGTTCGCAGCCGCCAAGCTGGCGACGGCGAGCTTCTACGTCACCCAGCTCGTGCCCCAGGCGACCGGGATGCTGCCTGCGGTGACGGCGGGGGTGGCGGCACTCGGGGACACCGCCGCGGGCGCCCGATCGAGCTGACGCCATGAGGAGGGTCCTCGGCTGGCTCCTCGGGGGCATCGCCCTCGGAGCCGCCTTGAACGCCATCCGGCGCCCCGTCGCCGATGCGGGCGACTCCCCCGCCCGGGTGGCCGTGCCGGGCGACGGGTCGGGGTCGGCCGGACATACTGCACGACGCGACGTGCGCACCACGGCCAAGACGGTCGCCGTTCGCTTGATGAGGCGCTTCAAGGAGAACCACACCGGCGTGGTGGCCGGGAGTCTCGCCTACTACGCCATGCTCTCGATCTTTCCGGCGGCGATCGCGGCCGTGGCGATCTACGGTCTCGTCCTCCAGCCTGCCCAACTCGAGGCGCAGATAGCGGACATCTCGAGCGCCCTGCCGGCCGAGGCGTCGGAGCTCGTGCTCCGGCAGCTGCGCGAGATCGTGTCCGGATCCGGCTCGAGCCTCGGGATCGCGGCGGTCGTCTCGATCGGAGGCGCGGTGTGGTCGGCGTCTGCGGGAGTCAAGGCGTTGATCGTCGGCCTCAACATCGCGTACGGGATCACCGAGACCCGTAGGTTCTTGGTCTTGCGGGCAACGTCCGTGCTCATCACGCTCGGCTCGATCCTGTTCGTCGTCTCCGCCGTGGCCCTCGCCACGTTTCTCCCGCACCTCCCCGTGATCGGTGAGACCCCGCGGGCGGTCATTGCCTGGCTGAGATGGCCGGTCATCTTCCTCGTCGTGCTGTTCGGTCTCGGGGCCCTCTACAAGCTGGCGCCCAACCGCCCTGCGAGCACATTCCCGTGGCTGAGCGTAGGCGCCGCCGTGGCCGCCGTCGCCTGGGTCCTGGCGACCGTCGGCTTCTCCTTCTACGCCAACAGCATCGGGGACTTCAACGCCACATACGGCGCCCTCGGAGGCTTCATCGTCCTGCTGCTGTGGTTCTTCATGTCCGGATTCGTGGTTCTGCTCGGCGCCGAGCTCAACGCCGAGCTCGAGCATGCCGATATCCACTGAATGCCCCGGCGACGGGGGCGCATGGAGACCCGGGCGCAAGCCGGCCGGGTCCTAACATGGCAAGCGGTAGGTTCCCCGACACCCCTTTCGACCACATGGCACTCCAACTCGCAGATCGCTGGATCTGGGACTTCTGGCTGACGACGGCGGGCGGCAGACACCACGTGTTCTACCTCCAGGCCCCGACGTCGCTGCGGGATCCCGGCTTGCGGCACTTCAACGTGTCGATCGGGCATGCCGTGTCGGACGACCTCCACGGGTGGGAGGTGCTCCCGGACGCCTTCGGACCGGGCTCTGCCGGGAGCTTCGACGACCTGGCGACGTGGACGGGCAGCATGCTCGAACACGACGGCAGGTGGTACATGCTCTACACCGGCGCCGGGAGCGCAGAGGATGGCCACGTCCAGCGGATCGGGCTGGCGACCTCCGACGACCTCGTCACCTGGGTGAAGCACCCGGGTCCCGTGATCGAGGCTGATCCGCGTTGGTACGAGATGCTCGATAGGTCCGTGTGGCGCGACCTGGCGTGGCGCGACCCGTGGGTGTTCCGGCACGACGGCACCTTCCACGCCTACCTGACGGCCCGCGCCAACACGGGCGACCCGAGCGGGCGAGGGGTGATCGGCCACGCCCGCTCTTCCGACCTGGTCGAATGGGAGGTGCTCCCCCCGATCACCGACCCGATGGGGTTCGGTCAGATGGAGGTCCCGCAGCTGTTCTCGCTCGACGACGGGTGGTACATGCTGTTCGCATCCGACACGCAGACGCAGGGCGACGCCAGGAGACACGGCGGAGCGGGCACCGGCACGTACTACCTGAGGGCCGACGACCCTCTCGGGCCGTTCGTCTTGGGGGGATCGGGGGTGCTCCAGGCAGACGAGGCGGGCTCGACTTACGCCGGCAAGGTGGTCGACGGGCCAACCGGCCCTCTCTTCCTGGCGTGGCACCAGATCGACCCCACCGGGCGATTCATCGGAGCCCTCACGGACCCGATGCCCGTCACCGTCTCACCGGATGGTTCGCTCGAGGTCGCGGCGTGATCGCCTGGACGAGAGAGCACGTCGCCGCCATCGCCATGGCGGACGACAACACCATCCCGCACATCCGCCGGGAAGACGTGCACCGCCTCGTCCCCGGCGTCGACTTGTGGGACCTGTGGCCCGTCCGAGAGCATGACGGGTCGATGGCGTCGCTGTGCGGCGGCCAGGTGTGGATCGCACTCAGCGCCCCGGCCGAGGGTGACATCGGGCTGCGCCACAACATCGCCCGCCTCAGGGCCATCGGGTTCGTGGATGGGGCGTGGATCGACATGGGGCCGCTCTTCGAGGAGGGCGGCGCCCTCGGGAGCAGGCAGTGGGCTGGGTGCGCCAGGCTCGACCAGGAATCGGGAGTCCTCACGGTGCTCTACACGGCTGCGGGGCGCCTCGGCGAGGAGGCGCTCACGTTCGAGCAGGTCATCGCGCGCGGCACGGGCGTCGTGTCGTGTGACGAAGGCCGCCTCGTGCTCGAGCGGCAGGGCGAGCACGAGATCGTGCTCGACGCCGACGGGACCTGGTACAAGCAGGCCAAGGAAGTCACCGGCCGGGCCGGCTTCATCGACGCCTTCCGAGATCCCTTCCTCTTCGTCGATCCTGCCGACGGTGTCGAGTACGTGCTCTTCACGGCGACGCTCGCCGGTGCGGAGTCCCAATACGACGGCGCCATCGGCGTCGCCCGCACGGCCGGCGACGCCTTCGAGCTGCTCCCCCCTCTGGCGCACGCCGACGGCGTGAACAACGAGCTCGAGCGGCCGCACGTTGTCCACGTCGACGGCGGCTACTACGTGTTCTTCTCGACACAGCGCCGGACGTTCGACCCGTCGTGCCAGGGCCCCACCGGCCTGTACGGCTTCTACGGGGAGTCGCTCTTCGGCCCGTACCGCCCACTCAACGGATCGGGCCTGGTGATCGCCAACCCGCCCCGCGAGCCGTTCCAGGGCTATTCATGGCTCGTGCTGAACGACCTGTCCGTGGTGAGCTTCGTCGACATGCACAACCTCGCAGGGACGCACCCGGATGACATCGGAGGGGTCGGGTTGCGCGAGTACTTCGGGGCGACCGCAGCCCCGATCCTCCAGATCGAGGTGTCGGGAGATCGCACGAGGCTCGTCGGCGCCCACGGGCCACTCGAGCTGCTCTGACCGGCCAGACCTCCGGTCCGGCTCTAGGGAGCGATCGAGTCGGCGATCATCGCCAGCATTGCCGGGTCGAGCTCGCCGGAGGTCCTCTGCACGACGTTGCCGTCGGCGTCTGAGAAGACGAAGAACGGGAAGCCGCTCAGCCCGAGCGCCTCGCCCGCCGAGTACGCCTCGTCGTCGAAGACGACCGGCGCCGTCCAGTCCTCGTCAACGAGCCACGCACCCGGCGGGAAGTTGCGCAGCTCGGCGGTCGTGCCGGTCGCCAGGGCGATCACGTCGACACCATCCGGGAGGCCTCCCGCGTCGATCCAGTCAACGATGCGGGGCACCTCGGCTTCGCAGTGGGGGCACCAATGGGCGAGAGCTACGACGATCTTGGCGCGGCCGTCCGCCTCGATGGCGACCGCCTCCCCCGACAGCCCCGTACCGGAGATCGACGGCAGCGGCATACCGGATGCCGCATCCGGCTCGCCAACGTACTCCGGCAGTGCCCCGGACACAGCCACGTCGCCGAATGCCACGTCGTTGGCGGATCCGGGCGTCCCACACGACGTCACGACCAGGGCAAGCGCCAGCACGGCGGGCGTGACCCGTCTCATCTGTCTCCTCCTCCGTAGATCATGAGGGCGGCGATGAAGGTGAACCCGGCGAGCGCCATGAGCGGGATCGACACGAAGTGGTACTCCCAGACCCACGTCAGGGTGCACGGGTTGTCGAGGTCGCAGCTCGCCGACGTCAACGAGGGAAATCGCTGCAACACGTAGTGGTAGATCGAGACGAGCGACCCGATCGCAACGACCGGCAGGACGTACCGGCGAACCGAGAGGTCCCGCCTGAGCAGAGCCACCAGCAGCACGACCGACAATGGGTACATCGCGATGCGTTGATACCAACACAGCTCGCACGGCGGATACCCGGCGATCTCCGAGTAGTACAGGCTGCCACCGGTTGCGACGGCTGCCACGATCCACGCCACCGTGAGTGAGTGGGTGCGCAACGCCCTGCCCGCTGCGCCTGCCGGCCGTGCCGCCACAGGCAGGACGGTGAGGGCGCCGATGAAGGCGGCGATGGCGAGGGTCGCGAACAGCAGAGACATCGTCGACAGCCATCCTGCGTGAGCCACGACACGGCGACCAGGGAAGAAAGTCCCCGATGGGATGCGCCCGGCTCAGCCTGCACTACATTGGGTGCGTTACAGCATGACACAAGACCTCGAAACCTCACCGCAGGTTGCAGATTTCGCCGGGCTGGGCATCGAAGACGACCTCATAGCGGCATTGGGCCAGGGGGGCATCCGAGCTCCGTTCCCCATCCAGCTTCTCGCCATCCCCGACGCGCTGGCCGGTCGCGACGTCTCGGGCAAGGCACAGACGGGATCCGGCAAGACGCTCGCCTTCGGGCTGCCGATGGTGCAGCTGCTCGAGAAGGCCCACCCCAAGCGGCCACGCGGGCTGGTGCTCGTCCCGACGCGTGAGCTCGCCAACCAGGTCACCGAGGTCCTCACCCTGCTCGCTCGGTCGCGAGGCATGGGCGTCGTCGCCGTCTACGGGGGAGCGTCGATGAAGCACCAGATCGACGCCTTGCGCCGCGGCGTCGAGATCGTGATCGCCACCCCGGGACGCCTCATCGACCTGCTGGAGCGCAAGCAGGTGAAGCTCGACGACGTCCGCATGGTCACCATCGACGAGGCGGATCAGATGGCGGACATGGGCTTCCTCCCTCAGGTGCGGAGGATCATGCGCGAGCTGCCCACGGAGTATCAGACGATGCTCTTCTCGGCGACCCTCGACGGCCAGGTGGCCACGCTCGTCGCCGACTACATGGAGGACCCGGTCAGGCACGAGGTCGAGACTCCGACCCAGACGGTGGCGACGATGGAGCATCGTTTCCTCAAGGTCCACCACATGGACAAGATCAGGGTCGCCGCTCAGATCGCCCGCAGCGCCAAACGAACCCTCATGTTCGTCCGCACCAAGACGAGCTGCGACGACGTCGCCAAGAAGCTGCGCGACGAGGGCGTCGACGCCCGCGCCATCCACGGCGACCTCTACCAGTCGAAGCGAGAGAAGGCGCTCGAGCAGTTCTCGTCGGGGGTGACGCCGGTCCTCGTGGCGACGAACGTCGCAGCCAGGGGCCTGCACATCGACGACGTCGACATCGTCGTCCACTACGACCCTCCCGACGACCCGAAGACCTACGTCCACAGGTCGGGTCGCACGGCGCGGGCAGGAGAAGCAGGCCTCGTGGTCACGCTCGTCGAGTGGGACGAGGTCAACGAGGTGGTTCGGATCCAGCGCAAGGCCGGCCTCAACGTGCCGATCGTCAAGATGTTCTCGAACGACCCGCGGCTCGACGACCTCACCGCCTGGGAGCCCGACATCGACATGGCACCGATGCAGTCGAAGGTGCCCGGGAAGCGTCGCAGGCGGTTCTGACGGATCCTCATCCTTCGGGGCAACCGTGGCCCTGAGGGCGCCTTCCCGGCGATGCTTCCTTCACCTCACGGTCACCTAAGGTGATCGGGCAGCGATCGAAGGAGCCACCACGTGGGCCAGCAGTACCCGGCACCGCCTGACCTGACCATCGACCTCGCCAAGAGCTATTCGGCGACCCTTGCGACGAACCATGGCCACATCGAGATCGAGCTCCACGCCATGGACACGCCCCAAGCGGTCAACAACTTCGTGTTCCTCGCCAACGAGGGCTTCTACGACGGCGTGATCTTCCACAGGGTGGTCCCCGGATTCGTGATCCAGGGAGGCGACCCGACCGGCACGGGCCGAGGCGGGCCCGGCTACAAGTTCCGTGACGAGCTGGAGAAGGCGAAGCCGTACTCCAGGGGCACCGTCGCCATGGCGAACGCCGGACCGAACACGAACGGCTCGCAGTTCTTCATCTGCCTGGACGACGTGGGACTCCCCCACGCATACACCATCTTCGGGAAGGTGACGACCGGCATGGACGCCGTCGACGCCATCGCCTCCCTACCTCGAGCAGGCGAGAAGCCGACAACGGACGCCGTGATCGAGTCTGTGACGATCGCCGAGGGCTGATGGGCCCCAAGGGGCCGAGGTCAGGCCCTGAGCTCAGTCAGATCTCGACCTGGGTGACGATCTCGATGACGTCGTCCGGAGGCAGGCCGAAGTACTGGGCGGCGCTTCGGGCGTTGCGGTGCATCACGGCGAACAGCCTGTCCCGCCAGATGGCCATCCCGGGCCGGGCACTCGGAATCACCGTCACGTCGCCCAAGAAGTACGTGGCATCCGTAGGGTCGAACCCGAAGTCCCGAGTCGCGATGTTCCGCAGCGCTTCCGGTACGTTGGGGTCCTCGAGGAACCCGAAGTGGAGCACCACCTGGTGGAATCCCTCGCCCAGGTCGTGGACCGTCGACCGCCTCGCTCTGGGGACCCTCGGCCGGTGGGCGGTTTCCACGCTCGTCAACAAGACGGTCTGGTGGATGACCTCGTTGTGTTTGAGGTTCGACAGCATGGCGGGTGGAGCGGCGCCGACATCCGGGAAGAGATAGACGGCGGTGCCCGGCACCCTGATCTGCGGGTTCTTGGTTATGGAGTAGATGAACCGCTCGATGGGCAGCTCCGCCCTCCTCTGGTGTGACGTCATCAGGGCTCTTCCCCTGTTCCACGTCGTCATCACCGCGAAGATGACCGCGCCGACCACGAGCGGGAACCAGCCGCCGGCCGGCACCTTCACGATGTTGGCAGCGAAGAACGCCAGATCGATCACCAGGAAGAGCGAGGTCAGCGAGGCGGCCCTTGCCTGGCTCCAACGCCACTTCGACCGCATCACGATGTAGAGCAGCACGGTCGTGATCACCATCGTCGTCGTGACGGCGACCCCGTACGCCGCCGCCAGGTTCGAGGACGAGCCGAACCCGATCACCACCCCGACGCAGAGCACCATCAGGGCCCAGTTCACGCTCCCGACGTAGATCTGCCCGAACTCGCGGCTCGACGTGTGGTCGACGTGCATCCTCGGCAGGTAGCCGAGTTGAACGGCTTGCATCGTGAGGGAAAAGGCCCCCGAGATGAGCGCCTGCGAGGCGATCACGGTGGCGAGCGTCGCCAGCACCACGAGCGGGACCAGTGCCCATTCGGGCGGCATCCGGTAGAACGGATTGTCCACCGCGGCCGGGTCCCGCATCAGCAGGGCGCCCTGCCCGAAGTAGTTGAGGAGCAACGCCGGGAAGACGACTGCGATCCAGCCGAGGCGGATCGGCCGGCGTCCGAAGTGACCCATGTCGGCGTAGAGCGCCTCGCTGCCGGTGACGACGAGGAAGATCGCCCCCAGGGCGAGGAATGCGAGCTTCGGGTGGTCGAGCACGAAGGCGGTCCCGTACGTAGGGCTGAGCGCGGCGAGCACTCCTGGATGCCCGACGATCTGACCGGCGCCGAGCACGGCGAGGACGGCGAACCACACGATCATGACCGGCCCGAAGATGGCGCCGACCGTGCCGGTTCCCCTGCTCTGGATGCTGAACAACCCGATGATGACGACGGCGGCGATCGGGACGACGTACGACTCGAGTGACGGCGTGGCGACACCGATCCCCTCGACGGCCGAGAGCACGGAGATGGCCGGGGTGATGATCCCGTCGCCGTACAGCAGGGCGGTGCCGAACAACCCGAGCACGATGAGGCCCCACCGCAGGTTGCGGCCGGTGACTCCCCGGGACGGTCGCAACAGGGCGGTGAGCGCCAGGATCCCTCCCTCGCCGTGATTGTCCGCCCGCATCACGAAGATGAGGTACTTCACGCTGACGATGAGGACGAGCGACCACGCCATCAAGGACAAGATGCCGTACACGGATCCTTGGTCGACGCCGAGCCCCTCTGCGACGGCGAAGGCTTCTCTGAAGGCGTACAGCGGGCTGGTGCCGATGTCGCCATAGACGACACCGAGGGCGCCGAGAGACAGGATGAGCATGTACTTGCGGCCGCCGCCCGGCTGCTCACTCATCGGCGACCCTGCAAGCTCACACGCTCAGCTTGGCACGTTTACCAAGAGCCGAAGCTCCCTCAGCTGGCGCGCCGCTCCCGGTCGCGCAACCGGCGGCGGAGGCGACGCCGCTCGGCGCCGGTCATGCCACCCCAGATCCCGTCGGTCTGGTTGGTGGCGAGGGCGTACTGGAGGCAATCCTCTCTGACGGGACAGATCGCACATACAGCCTTGGCCGGCGCGGCAGCCTCGTCGTCCTCCCCGATGGGGAAGAAGAGATCGGTGTCGGACCCGGCGCAGGCGGCGTGGTCACGCCACGAGCCATCCGGCTCCCACAAGATGTCCGAGAGCGCCATCACCATGCGCTGTATCCACCCTTCTTGGCTCTTCTCTAGAGCTCCGCTCGAACTCGCAACAAGCAACGGACCGGGTTTGTTCCTTCCTCCCGGTCCGTCAAGCCCGCCTGACCTGGGGTTTCGCGTCACAATTGGCGCTTCCTGGGCCCTGCGACCTACAACGTAACGC
Source organism: Acidimicrobiia bacterium (assembly GCA_036396535.1). Classification (NCBI taxonomy): domain Bacteria; kingdom Bacillati; phylum Actinomycetota; class Acidimicrobiia; species Acidimicrobiia bacterium. The sequence continues at coordinate 81,538 of DASWKR010000035.1, forward strand.
GTTCTTCGCGCTTTGGGAAGGGTGAAGCGCCTGTGCGGCAGGAAAAGGCCAGCTCAGCGTGTCAGAGATACTGCCCGGCGCCACGCCCGCCCTCGTCGGTGCCCGCCTCGAGGGCACGGCGGCCGCGCAACTCCTCGAGCTGGCTCCTGGCGGCCACCTGCTGGCTCCAGAGCGAGGCTTGAATCCCGCCGAACAGGCCCTCGAGCCACCCGACGAGCTGGGCCTGGACGATCCGCAGCTCGGACTCCGAGGCCTCGTCGCCGTGCAGCGGCTGGAAGATGGCGTCGAGCTCTTCCTGGAGGTCGGTGCTGAGCGTCTCCCGCAGCTCCTCCATGGCGTTGCCGTATATCTGCGCCAGGCGCCTCCGCCCCGGCTCGTCGACCGGAGACTGCCTCACCTCGTCGAGCATCGCCCTCGTCATGGAGGCGATTCGCAGCAGCTTCGAAGGCTCGGCGACGAACGATCCCGGTCTCGCAGCCTGCGCATCGTCGTTTTCGTCGACGATCTGCGGCTGGAGCGGGGCGGCGTGGCGTTCTGGGGTTGTCATGGCCGCCAGGTTACAAGCGGCGCGGCTGCGGACCGTCGTCCGTGCCGTGGAGGTCCGTCGTGGACGGCTCGACGTGGATCGTCCTCTCACCGTGGACGTGCCGTCCGGCTACCGGCCGATGAGCGGGGTCGTCGACGAAGAGGCGCTCGCCGTCGACGTGGAGCACCGCGGTCCCGTATGCCATCCCCAGGTTCTCCTGGGTGAGCACCTCGGCAGGCGGTCCGCTCGCCACGACGGCGCCGGCAAGGAGGAGGACGTGGTCGGCGTGCTGCGCCTCGGAGAGGTCGTGGGTGCTGATGACGACCGAGCACCCGCGGCGCTGCTCGTCGTGGATGACCTCGTCGATGGCGCGGGCCGACACGATGTCGAGCCCGGTCAGGGGCTCGTCGAGGAGGAGCACGTCGTGGTCCTGGGCGAGCCCCTGGGCGACGAACACCCTCTGGCGCTGGCCACCGGACAGGTCGTGGAGGTGGCGGTCGCGCTGATCGGCGAGGCCCATCCTGTCGATGGCATCGTCGACGAGGGCACGATCCGCCGGGCCCAGCCTCCTGTACCGCCCGACCGTGCCGTAGCGGCCCATCGTGACGACTTCGTGCACGGTCACGGGCAGGGCATCGTTCACCTTGGTGACCTGGAGCACATAGGCGATCCGCGCCTCTGCGCCACCAGGTGTCCGTATCACAAGCGTCCCCGACGCCGGCTCGTGGAGGCCGGCGATGGCGTTGAGCAGTGTCGACTTGCCCGATCCGTTCGGGCCGATGAGAGCGGTGACCGACCCGGCGGGAATCTCGAACGACGACCGGCTGAGCGCCTCGACCTGGCCGTGGAGGAGAACGATGTCCGTCGCCGTCACCATGCTCACGCGCATCGGGAGCACCGCCCTTCGATCTCCAGCGAGTGATCCGTCGGAGTGAACGAGGCTGCGGTGGCGACGTCTCGGATGATGCTGGTGAGTCGTGTCTCGTGTCCTTGGGGAATCTGGATGTCCTCGACCGACCCGCAGTTCACGCAGACGAGGTGGTGATGGTGGCCCGCCAGCCACTCGGCCATCTCGTAACGCGTCAGTCCGCGCGCTCCATGATGCGGAATGACCACGCCGGCCTCCTCGAGCACGTTGAGCGATCGGTAGACCGAAGAGAGCGGCATGCCGAGCTCGACGAACAGCTCGGAGGCCGACTTGGGTCCATCGGCGCTGCTCAGCGCGCCGATGAGGGCCCTACGACCACGGGTGTACCGCACGTCCCGGTCTCGCAATCTCGACTCGATCTGTCGCTCGACGCTCGCCGTTGGCACGTAGCACTCCCCCTGGTATGGTTTCGAACGTGAATGATAACGGTTCTCATTATAGGCAGCAAGTCGAGAGGGTCACACGCCCGACGGGAACACGGCGCGGCGCCTGGCTCCTGGCCGTGCTCGCCGTCGTCGCCCCATCGGCGAGCTGCGGTGGCCCGCCGGACGGAACTGCCGATTCGCTGACGGTCGTGGTGACGACGACGCCGCTCGGTGACCTCGTCCGCAACGTCGTAGGCGAGGCGGCCACCGTCGAGGTGCTCATGCCGGTCGGTGCAGACGCTCACGAATTCCAGCTGTCCGCCGAGCAGGTGGCGAGGCTCGCCACCGCCGACCTCGTCGTCGTCAACGGGCTCGGCCTCGAAGCCAGGATGGAAGACGCGCTCGAGACGATCGACGGCGCCAAGGTCCTCGCGCTGGCGCCGCTGCTCGACCCGCAGCCGTTCGACCTCGACGCCAGCTCGGAACCCTGCGACCCGACGGCGAGCCAAGACGACCACGAAGGCGATGCGTGCGACCCGCACGTGTGGACCGATCCCCTGAGGATGGTCGACGCCGCCCGGATCGTCGGCCGGCGCCTCGACCAGCTCGACCCCTCCGCCGACTTCTCGGCGAGGGCGGACGAGTACGCCGCCGAGCTGATGAGGGCCGATTCGGAGATCACCGAGATTCTGTCTGTGGTCCCCGCCGGGTCTCGCAAGATCGTCACGAACCACGAGGCCCTCTCATATTTCGCGAGACGCTACGAGCTCGACGTCATCGGAGTCGTCATACCGGGGGGATCGACGCTGGCGGCCCCGAGCTCGGCGGAGCTGGCAGCCCTCGTCGACGTGATCGAGGAGGCCGGGGCGCGCGCCATCTTCGCCGAGACGGTCGAGCAGTCGGCGCTCGCCGAGGCGGTCGCTTCGGAGGTCGGGGACGACGTGTCCGTCGTCGAGCTGTACACAGAGTCACTGGGTGAGCCCGGCTCGGGTGCAGACAGCCTCATCGGGATGCTGGTGACGAATGCCCGACGGATCGCCGAGGCACTCGAATGACATGCCGCCACGTTCTCGAGCCATCTACCGTCGCCACCTCATGGACTGGTTGATCGCTCCGTTCGAACTGGCGTTCCAGCAGCGAGCCCTCATCGGAGGCTCGCTGGCGGCGGTCGCCCTCGGCGTCGTCGGGACCTGGGTCGTGATCCGCGGGATGACGTTCCTCGGCGACGCCCTGGTGCATGGCATCATCCCGGGGATTGCCCTGGCGATCCTGCTCGGCTTCAACGTGCTCGTGGGGGCGCTCGTCGCCGCCGTCGTCATGATCGCCGGGATCAACCTCATCCACCGGCAGACGGCGTTCTCGGAGGACACCGGGATCGGCCTGCTCTTCGTGGGCATGCTCGGGGTGGGGGTGATCCTCGTGTCTCGCACCGATTCGTACAGCGGCAACCTGACGAGCATCCTCTTCGGAGACGCCCTCGGGGTCACGACCGGCGACATCGCCCTTCTCGCCGCCGTCGCCGCGGTGACCCTCATCCTGTCGGCCCTCTTCTTCAGGAGCTTCCTGGTGCTGTCGTTCAACGAGCAGAAGGCCGAGCTGCTCGGCTTGCGGCCCAGGCTGGCGCACGTCGTGCTGCTATCGCTCGTCACGATGACGATCGTCGGCTCGTTCCAGACCGTCGGAACGCTCCTCGTCTTCGGGCTCCTCGTGGGCCCGCCGGCGACTGCGGCTCTCCTCGTGAGGCGGGTGCCGGCCATGATGCTCCTCGGGGCAGGCATCGGGATCTTCTCGGTCGCTGCCGGGCTCGTCGTCAGCTATCACGCCAACACGTCGGGATCGGCGACGATGGCGGTCGTGCCGATCGTCCTCTTCTTCTCGGCCCTCGCCTATCGGACCCTCGCACGGGCGGCGTGACTCCCGCACGAGCTCCTCACCGGAGGAAGGAGAGCACGGTGTCGATCGTGTCGGCTTCGGCGGCGTCCTTGTCGTCCCGGTAGCGCTTCACCCTGGCGAAGCGCAGGGCGACGCCTCCGGGGTAGCGGGTGCTCCTCTGGACACCGTCGAAGGCGACCTCGACCACCTGCTCGGGGCGCACGTACACGACATGACCCTCGCGGTTGGTCTCGAGCTCGAGGAAACGGACGGTCTGCCACGTCAGCATCTCGTCGGTCATCCCCTTGAACGTCTTACCGAGCATGACGAAACCGTGCGTCATCGGGTCGCGAGCGCCGAGATGGATGTTGCTCAGCATGCCGCGCCGCCTGCCGCTCCCCCATTCGACACCGAGCACGACGAGATCGAGCGTGTGCACCGGCTTCACCTTGAGCCAGGCCGCCCCGCGCCTGCCCGCCTCGTACGGAGCATCGAGCGCCTTCACCATCACGCCCTCGTGGCCTTCGTGGATCGTGGCCTTGAAGAACGCCTCGGCGACGGCGACGTCACTCGTGGTGACTGCTCGGAAGACAATGGCCTCCGGCAGAGCCGCCCCGAGCCTGGCGAGTCGCTCTCGCGCCGGGAGATCGATGAGATCCGTCCCGTCGAGGTGGAGGATGTCGAAGAAGACGGCCGAGAGCGCCCCCGCATCCTCCTGGGCGAACCGGCCGATCGAGTCCTGGAACGTGAGTGGCCGGCCGGCAACGTCGAAAGCGAGCGCCTCGCCGTCGAGGATCACGGACTCGAGGTCGAGGCGTCTCACGATGGCGGCCAGCTCCGGAAGCCCGTTCGTCACGTCGCGCAGGTTGCGGGTGTAGACCCTCACCTCGTCACCGGCGCGATGGACCTGCACCCTGGCCCCGTCGAGCTTCTGCTCGACCCGGGCAACACCGAGAGCCGCCAGAGCGGCGGCGACGCTCTCGGCGCTCTGGGCGAGCATCGGCTGGACCGGCTCGAACAGCCGGAGGCGGAACTCGCCGAGCCCGGCGACGCCGTTCTCCAGCGCCGCGGCAGCCACGGCTCGAGGCCCGCCGCCGAGCATGACGGCACGCCTCACCGTCGCCGCCGGGACGTCTGAGGCGACGGCTATGGCATCGACCATGATTCCCTCGAGAGCGCCCTGGCGCAGCTCACGAAGCACGAGGGCCCTGAGGAATTCCTGCTCTGTCGCCGTCGCCCTCTCGAACAGCGCCGCCAGGGCGTCGGCGCGCCGCTGCTGCGACCCGGGACCCGAGATCAGCTCGATGGCGGCCAGGGAGGCGTCGACGTCCCCGAGCGTGATCGTCGCCTCAGGGCTCGGGGCCGCATCGACCGCGTATGCCGTTCGGTACCCGACGCCGAGTCGCGCCTGCAACGGCTCACCAGACAAGTAGGCGACCCCGATCTGTCGCTCGTCGGGCTCGAGTGACGCCAGTAGATCGGCGAGCAGCGAGATCTTGGCCTTGCGCGAGCGAGTCGCAGCCACGGCCCTCGACACCTCGACGAGCGTGGTCAGCAGCATTCGCCCATCTTCGCGGTTGCCGGCGCACGCCTGTGCCGAGCAGACGAGGGTGCTCAGGCCGTGACGAAGCGCGCCGTGTGCCAGCCTGTGGCGCCGCTCGGGGCCGGAGGGGTCTCCACGTCGGTCTGGGTCTCGCCCGCACCGTCGGTTGCCCGCACCGTGACTTCGTGGCTGCCGGCGGCGACCACCACGTCTCTTTTCCACTGCACCCATGCGTCGGACGTGAGCGGGCTGCTCAGCTCACACTCCATCCACTCCCCGCCGTCGATGCTGATCTCGACCTTGGAGATTCCCCTGGTCGGCGCCCAAGCGACGCCGGCGATCGCCGCCCCCGACGCGACCAGGGTCTGCCCGCGGTTCGGGACGTCGATTCGCGACTGCGTCTTGATCGGGCCCTGCTTGGCCCAGCCTCGCGGGATCCAGTAACCATCGAACCCGTCCCACGTCGTCAACTCGATCTCCGCCAGCCATTTCGTGGCAGACACGTAGCCGTAGAGGCCCGGGACGATGAGCCTGGCAGGGAAGCCATGCACGGGCGGGAGCATCTCGTCGTTCATGCCAACGGCAACGAGCGCCGCCCTGCCGTCGATGGCCAGTTCGGTGGGGAAACCCGCCGTCCATCCGTCCACCGAGCGGCCGACGATCTGCGATGCGCCGTCGCGCACCCCTGCCTCGTCCAACAGCTCGGCAAGCGGAACACCGGTCCACTTGGCGTTGCCGACGAGTTTGCCGCCCACCTCGTTGGAGACACACGAGATCGTCGTGTACTGCTCGACCAGGTCCCGTCCGAGCAAGTCGTCGAGCGTAAGCGAGACCTGGCGATCGACCATGCCCGTGATCGTCACGGACCACGACTCCGCTTCCGGGCGCGGGATCACGAGTGCGGTGTCGATCCTGTAGAAGTCTTCGTTCGGGACGACGATGGGGGTCAGGCCGTCCACGGAGAAGCTCGAGCCTGCCGGCAGCTCGGGGAGCGTCGACGCCGCCGTAGGGATGCCGATCGAGGTCCTCACCGTCTCTGATCGCCGGATCGTGAGCCAGCGTCCGCCGAACCCGGCCGTCGCAGCCAGAGCACCTGCGCCTGCCACACCCGTGAGGAACCGGCGCCGCTCCGAGTTGCCCGGCAGGCCGTCCGTGGGCGTCTCGACGGCGGACGAGACGTTCAAGAGGCGCTCCATCGCCCACCAGCCTGCCCCGGCCGCCACGGTCATGGTGACGAGCGTTGCCGGCAGCGACCGGCTCGGCTGACCGGTCGCTGCGACGAATCCGAGAAGGCCGAATCCCCCGAAAGCGACGGGGGCGACCCAGGCTTGCCGGGCGGCCGCCATGCCGACGACGACGCCGAGCAGCACCGCCGTGACGGCGATGCCGATCGCCAGCGCACCCTTGTCAGAGGTCCCGAACACTGAGATGGCGAGCTCAGTGACGAAGTGGGGCGACCAGTCGACGATGTAGCTTCCGATGGACGCCAAGGACGACGGGACGTTCGAGAACAGCCCGCTGAAGAGCTCCGTCAACCCGACGGCGAACGCGGCAGCCGCCGCTCCCGCGAGCCCCGGGTATGCGGGCCGGGCCTTCTCGCTCGGTGCGGCTGGTGTCTGTGTTGCGGTGTCTGCGAGCTCAGTCATGGCGCCTCATGTCCCATCAAACACCACGATCGGCAACTATCAGGCCGATTCGCGCTTACGAATCGGTGAACTCGTCAGCCGCGGCTCATCGGCTGCGCTTCGCCGCCACCCATCTCAGGAAGCGATCGCGGGGCCAGGTGTTGGCGATCCTCGCTTTGGCGACCCATCCTCGCCGGGCGTTGCGAACCCCCCAGGCGACGTTCCCGAACTCCTTCGTGTGGTGCGAGTCCGTCGAGATGACGAAGGTGACGTCGTCGCGGTCGCGGGCCAGTCGCAGCAGGTCGCTCGGGACGTCGAGCCGGTCGAGGTGGCAGTTGATCTCGAGCCCGGTGCCGGTGTCGGAGGCTGCCCCGTACACGGCCTCGATGTCGACCTCGATCCCTGGACGCTTGCCGATGCGACGACCTGTCAGATGGCCGACGACGTTGACGGCAGGGTGGGCGATGGCGCGCAGGACCCGGTCTGTCTGCTCCGACTCACTCAGGTCGAATGCCGAGTGAACGCTCGCAACGCAGAAGTCGAATTCCATGAGGAACTCGTCGTCGTAGTCGAGAGACCCGTCCGGGCCGATGTTCAGCTCGGCGCCGTGGAGGATCGTCAGCTGCGGGTGCAGCCGGCGCAGACCGGCGATGACCTCTCGCTCCGATCTCACCTCGTCGCGGCTGAGGCCGTTGATCGCCAGGTTCTCCCCGTGCTCCGTGATGGCGATGTACTCGAGGCCACGCCTCGCCGCCTCGGCGACCATGTCCTCGAGGCTGCTCCTGCCGTCGCCGGACCAGGTCGAGTGGACGTGGAGGTCGCCCCGAATGTCCTTCTCCTCGACCGGGCGCGGCAGCGTGCCGGCCTCGGCCGCCTCGATCTCGCCCCAACCTTCTCGGAGCTCGGGGGCGATCAGGGGAAGACCGAGCGCCGCGTAGATCGCCTTCTCGGTCTTCGATGCGACGACCTCCTCGGTCTCGGCGTCTGCCAGGGCATACTCGTTGAGGATCCACCCGCGTTCGATCGCCCGTTGGCGCAGAGCGATGTTGTGCTCCTTCGAGCCCGTGAAGTAGAGGGTTGCGGCACCGAACTCCGAGGGTGCCACGACTCTCAGATCGACCTGGAGGTCTCCCGCGGTGAGAATCGACGCCTTCGTCTCGCCCTTGGCGACGACTTGGCGTGCCATCGGCATGGAGGTGAAAGCATCCATGACCGGCGCAGCGCTCGTGGCTGCGACGAGGATGTCGACGTCTCCGATCGTGTCGCGGAACCGCCGCAGGCTTCCGCAATACGTGACGTGTTTGGCCGCCGGGAGGCGTTCCAGGTGGGCAACGATCTCGAGGGCGACTCCCAGCGCCTGGATGATCGGAGTACGGCGATCCTTGCCGTGCAGACCCATCCGCTCGATTGCCTTGGCGATCTTCTCCTGTGACTTCGCCCCGAGGCGGGGCAGATCGGCGAGCGATCCCGCCTCGATGGCGTCACGCAGTCTGTCCACCGAGTCGATGCCCAACTCGTCCCTGAGCAACAACACGGTCTTCGGGCCGACCCCGGGGATGCGGGTCAGCTCGACGAACCCGGGCGGGTATTTGGCTCTCAGCTTCTCGAGTCCCGCCATGGAGCCGGTGGCGACGTACTCGAGGATCTTCTCGGCGGTCGACTTGCCGATCCCATCGATCCTCTGGAGCTCGGCCAGGCTCAGCCCGGCGACGTCGACCTTGGCGTCCCGGACGGCGGCGGCCGCCCTCTCGTAAGCGCGCACCCGAAAGGCCTGCGGGCTCCCTTCCTCCAGCTTCAACAAGTCCGTGTATTCGTAGAGGAGGCGAGCAACCTCGCCGTTGATGCCTGCCACACGCGCAATGTAGCCCTGCTCGCCACGAGCCGAGCCTTCGGTCGATCCGGCTCAGCGGCGCCCTCCCTCGGCTGGGAACGGAGCCGGCTCCAGCTCGAGCTCCTGCATCCTCGCAACGTAGATGCCGTAGGCACGGCGGGCCGCCCCGTGCCGACCGAGGGCCGCCATCGAGCGAACGAGCCCGAGGTGTGCCGGCTCGAGGTAGGCATCGCGCTCCAACATCCGCAGGTACAGCCGCGTGGCGGTCTCGTTGTCTCCCTCTCCTGCACAGGTCTCGGCGAGCACTCCCTGAATCCGCAGGCAGAGGTTGCGGCATTGCTCCCTCGTCGCCACCGCCCAGTCTTCATAGAGGTCCTCCTCGAGAAAGTCGCCGACGTAGCTCGACTCGGCCGCTTCCATCAGCGCCCGCCCCGCCAGCTGGTCGCCGGCGGCCCAGGCGCGCAGGCCCCGCTCCGCCGTCGCGATGAACTCGTCGACGTCGATGGCGATGCGCTCGGAGACCAGGCCGACCGTCTCTCTGTCCGCAGCCAGGAAATGGTCCTGGCTGTGCGCCTTGACAGGATCGAGCACGCTGCGGACCGTCGAGAGGGCCACCGAGAGGCGACTGGAAGCCTTGCCGGGGTCCTCGTCCGGCCACAGCCGATCGATGAGCACCTCGCGATGGACCGGCTTGCCGTGGCCGGCGACGAGCAACTTGAGGAGGTCCCGGGCCTTCTTGGACTGCCACTCCGCGTTCGGCACGGGCCCTTCGCCTCGGACGACACCGAAGCCGCCGAGGGTCTTGATCGTCAGCTCGGTCCGATCGCCCTCGTCGCCTTCCGAAGCGACCCGCTCGGCCTCTGCGGCGGCACCGAGGGCGCCGAGTCGCCGCAGCCGGATGGCGGCACTGCGCGCCATGTCTGCCGCCCTCTGCCCGGCCGCCAGCTTGGAGCGCTCCAGATCGACGAGCGCCTCCTGGAGCGGATCACCCATCTGCGTCCAGATGCGGGCAGCCTGATCGAGCATGGATGCCGCCTTCTCGCCGCCGACCGCAACGGCGCCCAGGGCGAGCGCCTCCGCCAGCCCGGGCAGATCGCGGCGCTGGCGCGCCACGTCGGCGGCACGGTCCGCAAGCTCTGCCGCCTCGTCGGGCCGCTTGCCTGCCAAGGAGACCCGCCCGGCTGCGACGAGGGCCGCCACGTGGCCGAGCACTGCGGAGTTGGCGACCGCCTCGCCTGCGAGACGTGCCGCCTCGTCGGCGTCCTCATCGACGAGGAGCATCGCCATGCCCGACAGGGACGGCACGAGCGCCTGGAGGTCGCCCTCCGCCTCCGCCAGCGAGAACGCCTGCTGGTACGCCGCCCTGGCGAGCGCAGTGTCGCCGCGCAGCCGGTACACGTCACCGAGGTGGGTCAACGGGTACGACTCGAGCTTCGACCCGACCCTCCTGTATATCGACCTGGCTTCCTCGAGATCCTTGATCGCCTCCTCCAACCTGCCCATGTGCAGCAACGCCTGGCCGCGGTTCGAGAGGGCGAGTGCTCGGAACGAGGCGAACCCGGCGAGGTCGGCGAGTCGCAGCGCCACGTCCAACTCCTCGAGCGCTTCCCCGAAGCTGCCTTCCTCGAGGCTGCGTGATCCCCTGTTCACCCTGATGCGGGTCGCCTGGAGCACGTCGCCGGCGCGCTGCGCGTGCTCGAGCGCACGCAGGTAATGGGTGTCGTTGGCGCTGCGGTCCGCCTCCATGGCGGCGACGAGTGCCATCGCCGTGTGCGCCGCCGCCAGGGCCTTCGGGTCCTGTGAGAGCCGGGCGGCGTCGAGCGCCTGCGACGCCAGCGACGCACACCGGTCGCGGTCGCCCCGCAGCCAGTGGGCGCTCGCCGTCCAGCCGAGCAGGATCGCCTCGTTGCCGAGGTCGGAACCGTCGACGACGCCTCGCTCGTACGCAACGAACGCCTCGTCGAGCTCGCCCTTGAGGTGATGCAGCAGGCCGATACGCCAGGCCATGGCGGCCGCGATCGCCCCGTGCTCCGGGATGACCATGCGGTATCGGTCGAGCGCCGCCTCCCAGTCTCCGATGACCTGGTGGGCCTCACCCTGGAGAAGCGTCAGGCTGTCGTCCCTCAGGTCATCGGGTACGAGCCGGCAGGCGGCGATCACGTCGTGCGCCGAGGCCGAGGCGAGGATGGCCCCGCCCCGAGCTCGCAGGAGCCTGGCAAGCTCGCCGTAGTCCTCCGCCGCCGCCAGGCAGCGCATGGCGTCGTCCTCGGCGCCGGCCGTCTCGTACCAGCGGCCCGCCTCGGCCAGGAGCGCCCTTCGGTCGTCGTCCGAGAGGCGCACCTTGGCTCGAATGAACTCCTGCATGACGGGGGTGAGTCGGATGGCGCCCCTCTGGTGCTCACTGTCCGCGAAGTACACGCCGCGCCGCACCGTCGTGTCCAGGCTCTCACCGCCGGCAGGCAACACCTTGCGGGCCATCTCGGCGTTCACCCAGGGCAACTCGGCGACGGCCGCCAGGAACTCGCGGTCGACCTCGGATTCCTGGCCGAGCACCTCCTCGGCCAGATAGTCGAAGAGTGGCCCGCGCACCACCTCGGGGAGAACCTCGTCGAGCGAGGTGGCGTCGCTCCAACGGAGAGCCTCTGCCGCCAGCCGGGTAGCGGCAGCCCACCCGGCCGTCCTCGACCAAACGCTCGAAGCCAGGGCGCTGCCGCGCTCCCCGAGCACCACATCCAGCAGGTCTCCGACCTCCTCCTCGGTCATCGCCAGTTCGGCCGCCGGCACGTCGAGCACGTGGCCCTCCATCGCCAGGCGGGCGGTCGAGAATGGAAGGGCCCTGCGGGAGCCGACGACGACGTGGAGACGATCAGGTGCGTTACGGCACAGGCCGGCCACGAACCGGGCGCTCGCCTGAGAGTCGCCGATCTCGTGGAGGTCGTCGAGGATCAGCACGAGATGCCTGCTCAGGGCGGCGGCCAGCTCCTGGCAGAGGAGCGCCGCGTACATCTCTGCCCGAGCCGGCTCGTCGGAGTCGGCGTCACGGCTGCCGCCACTCTCGATGGCGTACACCAGGTCGGCCGAGAGTCCCGGTATACGGAGCCGGACGGCGTCGAGCACGGATCTGGCCAGGGTCGTCCAGCCGGCGTCGTTGGCCGTCACCATGTGCCACGCCACGGGTTGCGACGCCGACCACTGCCGCAGCAATGTGGTCTTGCCCGACCCGGCTCCGGCGATCAAGGTGGTGAGCCGCCTCGAGAGCAGCTCGTCGAGCCGCGCTTCGAGCCGCGGGCGCGCCACCGACGCCTCGTCGCCGTCCCACCCTGATCCGCCGAGAGAAGTCAATGCCCGATCCTCGGTCGTCGTGAGCAAGAACGAGGATAAAGGGCGCGCGCTGAGTAGTCGCCGGTGGGCCGGACCGCCAAGCCGGAGGACGCCGGGGCGTCGGGGCGCCCCGGGGCCGCCGACCGACCTGGCAGAAGGCCCGAGGGTGCGATCGCCCTCGGGCCTTCAGCTTTCCCCCTTGACGGGCTCCCCTTGGTCGCCACGCGTTCCGCTCGTCGTGAGCTCGTGCAGCAGGCTCCGCAACACGGCGACGAGCTCGTCGCCGGACATGAAGCGGCGCTCCTCCCCCCTGCGCACGTCCATCGCGAGGCCCCGAAGGTCGGAATCGCCGTCCTCCCATCCGCGGTAGATCCGCAGGATGAATGTCTCCATGGCCCTGCGGTTCCTTCCTTCGTCTCCCGCTGGGAGCACCATATCGAACGGGCTTCGGGAAGCCTTCAGGTGCCGGGTCCGCCGTGCAAGCCGGGCGTCAGAAGGCGAGGCCCGCGAAGGCGAAGAAGACGACAACGAGGGCGGCCCCCTCGTACCGGACGATCCGTCCACCGGATCGGTAGAACAACCCAGCTACCAGGGCGGTGGCCACCATGAGTCCCAGGGCGGGAACCCCGAGGCTCTCGAGGACCCCGGGGCCGATGAGGCCGGCAGTTCCGGCGACGGCGAGCGAGTTGAACAGGTTCGAGCCGAGGACGTTCCCGATGACCAGGTCGGACTCGCCGCGGCGGGCGGATGCAACCGCAGTGGCGAACTCCGGGAGGCTGGTACCGACGCCGAGGAGCAGGCCGAGGAACGTCGGCGACCATCCCAGCCGCTCCCCGACGTCGAGCGCACCGTCGAGGAGCAGGTCGGCTCCCATGATCGTCGCCACCAGGGCTACGAATCCGATGACGAGCTCCGACACGGGACTCCTCTGGATCGGGCCTGCCATCTGCTCGACCTCTTGCTCGATGACACCGTCCTCCCTCGACCAGCGGAGGATCAAAATGGCCGAGACCATCATCGCAGCAGCGAGCGCCCCCGCTTCGAGCCGGCCGATGCGATGGTCGACGAGTACGGCCGACAAGGCGACGGCGGAGGCCAGCATGAGCATCCCCTCGCGTCGCAGCACCCGGAGGTGGGCGACGACGGGCGAGACGAGGGCGGCGGCTCCGAGCACCAGCGTGACGTTCGCCACGTTCGAGCCGACGATGTTCGCCATGGCGACGTCGAGCTCGCCCCCGCGAGCCGCCAGCATCGAGACGAGCAGCTCAGGCAACGACGTGCCCAGGCCGACCACGAGGGCGCCGATCATCACTGCGGACACCCCGAATGCCCTGCTCACGCGCACCGCCGACACGACCAGCCGATCGGCTGCGACGACCAGCAGCGCCAGCCCGGCGACGATGACTGTGAGCGACCAGGCCACGTGAACCCCATCGAGTCGAGGGACCGGGATGGTAAACGGGCACCGAGGATGCATCTGCTGGCCCCACTATTCTGGCCCGCCATGAGCCGCATCACGGACAGGGTCCACCAGACGTGGATCACGTCGGAGCGCCCGATACCCACCAACTTCGTCAGGCCGTTGATGAGGTTCACCCAACTCGAGGCGTCGGGCGGGTTCGTGCTGCTGGCGGCGGCGATCCTCGCCCTGGTCTGGGCCAACAGCCCGGTCGGGCAGTCCTACACCGACCTGTGGGAGAGCCACATCACCATCGGGGCCGGGCCACTGCACTTCGACCACTCGCTGAAGGACGTCGTCAACGACGCCCTCATGGCGATCTTCTTCTTCGTCGTCGGCCTCGAGATCAAACGGGAGCTCGTCGTCGGCGATCTCAACGACCGGAAGAGGGCTGCGCTGCCTGCGATCGCGGCGTTGGGAGGGATGGTCTTCCCGGCCCTCATCTACGTGGCGTTCGTTGCCGGATCCGACCTCCCGGCCGAGGCGATGCGCGGGTGGGGGATCCCTATGGCGACCGATATCGCATTCTCGGTGGGGGTGATCTCCCTGCTCGGCACCAGGATCTCCACGGGCGCCAAGCTCTTCCTCCTCGCTCTGGCGATCGCCGACGACATCGGGGCGATCGTCGTGATCGCCGTCTTCTACACGTCGGACCTGGCGCTCGGCTGGCTGGGCCTGGCGCTGGCCGGTCTCCTCACCGTCTACGTCGGTCAGCGAGTCGGGATCCGGTCGCTCGGGTTCTACTGGGTCGTCGGCATCGCCGTCTGGTTCTGTGTGTTCGAATCCGGGGTGCACGCCACTCTCGCCGGGGTGGCGCTCGGCCTCATGACGCCCGTCTGGCCGTGGTATTCCGACGACGACTACTACCGAAGGGCGAAGCTCATCCTCGACCGCTTCGAGATGGAGTCGGCAGACCCGAGGGGCCGCGACCGTGTCGACTTCAGCGCTCTGTCGCTGGCGTCGGTGTCGAGGGAGTCCGTGTCGCCGCTCGACAGGCTGGAGACGGCGATCCACCCGTGGTCCTCGTTCTTGATCGTGCCGATCTTCGCCCTCGCCAACGCAGGAGTGCGGTTCACACAGATAGATGTCGGCGAGGCGCTCACGAGCGCCGTCTCGCTGGGTGTCGCCTTCGGCCTCGTCGCCGGCAAGACGATCGGCATCACCCTCGCCACCTGGCTGGCCGTTCGGTTCGGCGCCGGCAAGCTGCCGAGGCGCACCGGGTTCCGTCAGGTCGTCGGGCTGGCCGCCATCGCGGGTATCGGCTTCACCGTCTCACTGTTCGTGACGGAGCTCGCCTTCGAAGACGAGTTCCTCACGGACGCAGCCAAGATGGGCATCTTCCTGGGATCGCTCGTCGCCGGAGTCATCGGATACGCAATCCTCAAGGGCAGCCCCACTCCGGAGGCGACCATGCACGCCGGACTCGAGATGATCGGGCTCGAGGGCATCGACGGCAGGTACGACCCGGACCTCTCGGAGGCCGCCCTCGAGCCACCGGCGCCGAGCTGACCATGCCGTGGCGCATGGCGGCGGCTGCGAGCCCTGCGGCGACTCGGGCGGCGGTCATCGCTTGGCGACTGTCGCTCGGGTGGCTGGCAGGCAGGTGGTTCACGCTCGTCGGCACGAGTACCGGTGAGAGCGTGCGGCGGAGCATCGTGCCGTTCGCGATGGCCGAGGGCACGCTGTACGTCGTTGCGCCGCCGGGCGCTCCCTGGCTCGGCGATGTCGCCAGGAGGCCGATCGCGCAGGCGCAGGCGCATCCTGGGCCGCTCGCCGTCCGGGCACGCCCGCTGCACCGCGACGAGGAGCCTCGCGTCGCCGAGCTGTTCCGCCGGGTTGCGCCCGACCTCGCAGCCACCGACCGCCGGCGGTGGCTGGCCCTTCAGCCGACGGGCGACCGGCCGCCGGACCCGGTGGTCTCAGACCTCATGTGGGTGTGGGGCGTCGCAGCCGCGGCGATGGCGGTGCGGTTTCTGTCGGGTAGCCCGCGAGGATGTCAGCCCTCGCCTGCGAGACGTCGCTCTGCAATCGCCAGGTAGTCCTCGCTGATGTCGTACCCGACGTAGTGCCTCTTGGCCTCGGCGGCGGCGATCGCAGTCGATCCCGCTCCCACGAAGGGATCGAGGACGAGGTCGCCCCTGAACGTGTACAACTCGATGAGGCGGCGCGGCAACTCGACCGGGAACGGCGCTGGGTGGCCGACGCGCCTGGCAGAGGCCGGGGCGATCTCCCAGATGGACGTCGTCGCCGCCAGGAACTCGGCCTTGTCGATCGAGTCCGTGCCGTCCTTGCGTCGCCTGAAGTCCTCCTTGCTCGCCACAAGCACGTACTCGTGCACGTCGCGCAACGTCGGGTTCTTGGCGGATTGCCACGATCCCCATGCGCACGAGCCACCGGCGCTCTTGGACTTCTGCCAGATGATCTCGCCCCGCAGCAGGAATCCGATCTCGCCGAGCACGCCTGCGACGAGGTGATTCATCGGCAGGTACGGCTTGCGCCCCAGGTTGGCGACGTTCACCGCCACCCGGCCGCCGGCCTCCAACACCCGATACGTCTCCGTCAAGACGGTGCGGAGCAATCCCAAGTACTCGTCGAGCGACAGGTCGCCGTCGTAGTCCTTGCCGACGTTGTACGGCGGTGAGGTGACCATGAGGGCGACACACCCGTCAGGAAGCTGTTCCATCGTCTCACTCGACTGGCAGAAGAGCCTGTCGAGCACGCCCGGCGGCGGCTCGGTCACCACCTTCGTCGGTTTCGGTCCCCCGGCAGGTGCGGCCATGCGCCTGGCATAGAACGCCGATGCGTCATGGCTCTCGCGCTTGCCCGCGCCGAAGGTCGCAGTGGTGGTCGCCAAGGGGGAAGCCTCCTGGCGGAAACCGTAGCAGTCGGCGATTCGGCCCCCAGGCAATCGAGGCTCCGGCTACTCCCAGAGCGCCTGTCCCGGCTCGGGCTGGCGGTGCAGCTCGTAGATGTTGGCTAACGCCTCCAAATCGTCCCGGGTACGCACCAGCGCCAGCGCCCGGTAGTAGCTCCCGCCCTCGAACGCATCGAGCCTCGCCCAGTGGTCCGGCAACGCCGGCGACGAGAGCACCTGGACCTCGACGGGACGCCCGCTCTCCGTGAGCACGATTCCCGGGTACTCGTTCCCGTCGACCCACGGCAGCCGGTAGACGACGCCCCGCACCGCGGCAACGTGCCACGTCCCGGCGATGTCGGCAACTGCGTGGTGATTCACCTCGCCCGGCGCCAGCGAGCCGTAGACCGCCAGGTGGTGTGAGGCACCGAAGCGCTCCTCCACGAGGCGCTCCCGGGCGATGGCGGCGTCGTCGGGCCGGCCGCCCCGGCGGCGCCTCAGGTTGATCTCCCGGAGGACGTCAGCCAGCCGTTCGATCGGCGCGGCCACTCAGGAGGGGTTGCGAGCGGCTCGGTAGCTGCCGAGCACCCGCAGCTTCGCCAGCGTCGCCGGCGGTGGATCGACGACGGCGGCGAGCCCTGCCGGGCCCGGCTCGTGCTCGAGATCGACGAAGAACCGATAACGCCACGCCTCGTCACTCGGGCGCGACTCGATCCTCGTGAGGTTGGCGCCCCGCAGCCCGAGCTCGGTGAGTGCCAGGGCGAGCGCACCGGGGGTATGCCCCGTCATGAACAGGACGGTCGACTTGTCGTCGTCGGGGTCGATCTGCGGTTCGCCGGGAGCCAGCACGACGAACCTCGTCGTGTTGTGGTCGCGATCGAGGAAGTTCTCGGCAAGCACCACCAGGCCGTGCGGCCCGGCCGACTCGGGGGGTGCGAGGGCGGCGACGGTCGGGTCGCCCATGGCGGCGACCTCCCGGACCGCCCCTGCGGTGTCTGCCGTCGGGACCTCGTCGACGCCGAGCTCCAAGAGGCGTGCTTCGGCTTGGGCGAGGGCTTGGACGTGCGATCGAACCGATTTGATCTGATCGACGGTCGCTCCTGGGACTCCGAGCAGGGCGTGACGCACCTCCACGAGGTGCTCGGCGACGATCGAGATCGGCCCATGGCCGGGGCTGCCCGGGAGACGGTCGAGCACCGCGAGCACGCTCCCGGTCGTAGAGTTCTCGACGGGCAAGACGAGCCGCTCGACGTCGCCGGACTCGAGCGCCGCGAAGCAGGCCACGAACGTCGGCAGCGCCACCGGTTCGCCTTCGGGGAACGTCTCGGTCGTCGCCCGAAAGCTGTATGAGTGTGGCTCACCCTGGTAACCGATCCGCATGACCAGCCAGGGTAGACGTGAGGGTCACTCGCCCGAATGTGGCGGGCGGCGACGGAAGCCATCCACGGCGGAGCCGGCGTTTCGCCTGCGGGTGCTCAGCCACGCCGCCGTAGCAATGACGGCCGCGGCGGCCGCACCGAGCGCCGGCGCCAGGGGGAAGGCGCCGTCAGGAGCCGGCTCGGACTCGGCGGTGGAGACGGGGCGTGCATCGGCCGGCCTCAACGACTCGATCTCCGACGTCATGACCTGGGTGGCGGTGCACGCGTTGTCCTCGAACGGCGGGGCGGTGTTGGCCGGCACGAACAGGTAGCGCCGCCTGAGCAGGAACGTCCGGTCGACCGACGTGAAGACACCTGGCTGGTCGTCGGCCGCCCCACGCACGACGACGACTCTGTCCAGGTCAGGACCTGCCCAGATCTCTTCCGGCTGCACGACCGCATGGCGCTCGTCGCCATCGAACCCGACGACGGTACCGACGAAGACCACAGGCGCGGAAGCGATCACCTCGCCGAGTGGAGGGGGGAGCACGCAGGAGGCGCCCGCCGGGCCGGCGGTGACGATCAGGCAGGCGAGTGCTGCTCCGGCGACCAGGGACTTCACGCAGGTGGGACGCCCATCGGGCGGTCGAGGTTCCGGCACGTCACCCTTTCCGCCGAGCTGTTCGTCTGTCCGACCAAGACGCAAGAACGGAGAGAGCCATGTCGACCTCGCAAACGGGCAGCACATTCTCGAGGATCTCCGCCGTCGCGTGGACGGTCGTCCCGATCACGTGGATGACGGCGGCGGTGCTCGAGCGCGGGCGCGACTGGGAAGGTCTCCCATCGGCCGTATGGGGCATCGGGTGGTTGGCGCTCGTCGTCGCTGGGGCGGCGACCGTCATGGCCGTCGTCCGGACCCGGGACAGGACGGACCGCAGAGGCCTCAGGCGGGGCGGTATCGCCGCCATGGGCGCCGGCCTCGCCGTCTCGGCGATCGCACCATGGGCGATCCCGGTGTGGAGCGCTCTCTACGGTGTGGCGATGCTCCTCGTGGCGGCGTCGGGCCGCGGTGGGGCTGCGGCCCGGCTGACCGGGTTCGCCTTCCTGGCTGCGGTCGGATCCCTCATCGTTCTCACCGCGCTGCGGGTCGGCACACCAGACAGCTTCGGAAACCGCCCGGTGGCGTGGACCGTGGCGACGATCATCGCCACCGTCGGCGCCGCCGGCGGGATGGTGGTGTGGCCGAGCGGTGCGCCTTCGAGCGTCGAAACCCGCTCCGCCGCCGTGGCCTGAACCGGCGAGCCAGCCCGATCCCGTTAGCCTTGGCGGCTCTCCAACCGATGTAGGGCGGGATGGGCCACGACACACGAACCTGTGAGCACTGCGTCGCGGCGCGGCGCGCCGAGACGGCGCCCGATCGTCCCCCGGCGTGGGTATCCGAGGCGGTCTTCTATCAGATCCTCCCCGACCGGTTCGCCATGTCGGACGAGGTCCCCAAGCCGGGACCTCTGCACCCGTGGGACGAACCGCCGACGTTTCACTCCTACGCGGGCGGCGATCTCGTCGGGATCATCGAGCACCTCGACCACCTCGAGCGACTCGGAGTCAATGCGATCTACCTCAACCCGATCTTCAAGTCGGCCTCGCCGCACCGCTACCACACTCACGACTACTACGCGGTGGACACGATGCTCGGGGGCGCAGCAGCACTCGGCGACCTCCTCGGCCGGTGCCACTCCCGAGGCGTCCGCGTCATCCTCGACGGCGTCTTCAATCACGCCAGCCGCGGCTTTCTCCAGTTCAACGACATCGCCGAGAACGGGCGCAGCTCGCCGTACTGGGATTGGTTCCACGTCCACGACTGGCCGCTCCTCCCGTACGACGAGTCGCGACCCCCGGTCTACGAGGCCTGGTGGGGAATGAAGGCGCTGCCGAAGTTCAACACCGAGAACCCCCTGGTCCGCGAGTACCTGATGGCGGTGGCGGAGCACTGGACGGGTGTCGGGATCGACGGCTGGCGCCTCGACGTGCCGGAAGAGATCAAGACGGAGGGGTTCTGGGAGGAGTTCCGGGCAAGGGTGCGTGCCGTCAACCCCGACGCCTACATCGTCGGCGAGGTGTGGAGCCCGGGGTCGCCGCTGTGCACAGACGGGAGGCGACTCGACGGCGCCATGAACTATGCGCTCGGCAGCGCCATCATCTCGTTCACGGCCGGGGAGCGAATCGACCCGGCGCTGCGCATCGGCAACCCGTGGTACGACCTCTCGCCGAGCGACGCCGCCGGGTACGCCTCGCGTGTCGAAGCCATCCTCGGCAGCTATCCCGGCCACGTGAACCTCGCCAACCTCAACGTGCTCGACTCGCACGACACCGCCCGCATCCTCAGCGTGGCAGGCGGCGACAAGGACACGGTGCTGCTGGCGGCGTTGCTCCAGCTGACCCATCCGGGGGCGCCGTGCATCTACTACGGCACCGAGGTCGGGCTGCCGGGAGGCCTCGACCCGGACAGCCGGAGGACGTTCCCGTGGGACGAGGCTCGATGGGATCACGATCTGTTGGACGCCTACCGCGACCTCGTTGCTCTCAGGGCTTCGACGGGTGCGCTGCGGTCCGCCCGATACTCGACGGTCTACGCCGACGGACAGGTGCATGTGAGCCTGCGCGGCGACGGCCCCGAAGCCGTATACGTGCTGGTGAACGCGGGAACCGAGACGGTGGCCGTCCCCCTCGAGGCGGCCGGCACCCTCCTGTGGGGGGAAGCCGTCGTCCAAGGCGGGACGATCAAGCTGGCGCCGCGTCGCGGGGCGGTCCTCTCCTCGTCGTAGGCGAGGCCGTGTCGCGATTCGATCGGACCGGACGTACCATGAGCGGGATGGCAGCAGGGGCTCCCACCTCCGAGTTCGACGCGCCGATCGCGAGCGAGGCGTTCGGGGGAAACACCTGGCTCGTCGACCAGATGTACCGGCAGTATCTCGACGCCCCGAACTCGGTGAGCGCGGCCTGGCAGGACTTCTTCTCGGACTACCGGCCTGGCGCGACGGTCTCGCCGCCGGTTCCGCAGAGGGAGACGGCGGTCCCGCTCGGTGAAGGCAACGGCGGCTCGACGACCACCGAGGCGCCGTCGCCTGTTCCTGTGGCGCCATCACATGCTCCCGAGGCGCCGCCGCTTCCCGACTTCGCGGTCCCGACCGAGCTCAAAGGGGCGCCGGCGACGATCGCACGGCGCATGGAGGAGTCGCGAGACATCCCGACTGCCACGTCGGTTCGGACGTTCCCGGCCAAGCTGCTCGAGGTCAACCGACGCATCATCAACAACCAGCTCGCCCGGCTGGCCGATGGCGGCAAGGTGTCATTCACCCACGTGATCGGGTGGGCGGTGGTGCGCGCCCTGCGGGAGCACCCCGACATGAATGCCGCCTACCGGCTGATGGACGGCAAGCCGCACCGCATCCAATACGAGCACATCAACCTCGGTCTGGCGATGGACATGGAGCGCAAGGACGGTGGGCGAACCTTGCTCGTGCCGAACATCAAGTCAGTCGACACGATGGACTTCAAGAGCTACTGGGAGGCGTACGAGGACGTCGTCCGCCGCGCCAGGTCGGGCGACATCACCCCGGACGACTTCGCCGGCACGACGGCAACACTGACGAACCCGGGCACCGTCGGCACCGTGCAGTCCGTCCCGCGGCTCATGACCGACCAAGGCGTGATCGTCGGGGTCGGCGCCATCGGCTTCCCGCCGGAGTACGAAGGGTCCGACCCCCAGACGATCGCCATGGCGGGCATCGGTCGGACTCTCACGATGACGTCGACGTATGACCACCGCATCATCCAGGGTGCCGAGAGCGGCACGTTCCTGGCCAGGGTGCACGAACTACTGGTTGGTGCCGACGACTTCTACGACGAGATCTTCCAGTCGATGGCGATCCCCTACGTCGCGGCGAGATGGGCCGTCGACTCCAATCCCCCTCCGGGGAGCCGACCGTGGGCGGAGAAGCAGGCCCGGGTGTTCCAACTCGTGAACATGTACCGCGTTCGCGGTCACCTCATCGCCGACCTGGACCCGCTGCGCCAGACCCCTCCCAAGATCCATCCCGAGCTCGATCCCCTCACCTATGGCCTCACCCTGTGGGACCTCGACCGGGAGTTCGCCACCGCAGGGTTGGCAGGCAAGGAACGGATGAAGCTGGGCCAGATCCTCGGCGTCGTGCGCGATGCCTACTGCCGCTCGGTCGGCATCGAGTACATGCACATCCAGGAGCCCGATCAGAAGCTGTGGATCCAACAGCACGTCGAGGACACCCCCGCCGAGCTCGAGCCGGAGGAGAAGCGCAGGATCCTCCAGAAGCTCAACGAGGCGGAAGCGTTCGAGCGTTACCTGCACACGAAGTTCCTGGGCGCCAAGCGGTTCTCGCTGGAGGGCTCCGAGTCACTCATCCCGCTGCTCGACGCCATCCTCACCGCATCCGCCGAATCCGGGATGCAAGAGGTGGCGATCGGAATGGCCCACCGCGGTCGCCTCAACGTGCTCGCCAACATCATCGGAAAGAGCCTGGTGTCGATCTTCAGGGAGTTCACCAAGTCGGACGACGCAGCAGCCGACCCGACTTTCTCGGGTGACGTCAAGTACCACCTCGGCGCCGAAGGCATCCACCGAACGCCCGACGGCGCCCAGATCGACGTGCGCGTCGTCGCCAACCCGAGCCACCTCGAGGCCGTCGACCCGGTCCTCGAGGGGTTCGTGCGAGCCCGGCAGGATGCCCTCGGCTCCGGCGCCGACGACCTCGTGCTTCCCCTCCTACTCCACGGCGACGCCGCCTTCTCCGGCCAGGGCGTGGTGGCCGAGACCCTCAACCTCTCTCAGCTCGGGGGCTACTACACGGGTGGAACGGTCCACATCGTCATCAACAACCAGGTCGGGTTCACGACGTCGAGCCTCGACGCCCGCTCGAGCTTCTATGCGACCGACATCGCCAAGGCGGTCCAGGCGCCGATCTTCCACGTCAACGGGGACGACCCCGAGGCAGTGGTGCGTGTCGCCCGGATCGCCTTTCAGTTCAGGCAGGCGTTCCACAAGGACGTGGTCATCGACTTGGTGTGTTACCGGCGCCATGGCCACAACGAGGGAGACGAGCCGACGTACACCCAGCCCCGCATGTACAAGCTCATCGAGAACCGCATGTCGGCGCGCAAGGTGTACCTCGACCGCCTCGTGCGCAACGGCGAGTTGACGATCGCCGAGGGGGAGGCGGTCCTCGACAACTTCAGGCGGCTCCTCGACACCGCCCTCGATGCGACGAAGCAGGCCCCGATCCGAGAGGCCGTCCGGCAAGAGCCCCACCCTTCCGGGTTCCCGGACACGAGGATCCCCGCCGATGTCGTCGAGCGCATCCAGAGGAGACTGCGTGCGCTTCCCGACGGCTTCACCGTGCACCCGAAGCTGGCGCGGCAGCTCCAACAGAGACACGAGCTGGCGGCTGCCGGCTACGCCGACTGGGCCTTGGGCGAGGCCATCGCTTTCGGGTCACTCGCCATCGAGGGTCACTCCGTTCGCCTGGCGGGTGAGGACTCCCAGCGTGGCACGTTCAGCCACAGGCACGCCGTCCTCGTCGACTACGAGACCGAGGAGGAGTACACACCGCTGGCGAACATCGACCCGAACCAGGGGACGATCAGGATCTACGACAGCCTGCTCTCCGAGTTCGCCGCGGTCGGGTTCGAGTATGGGTACTCCGTCGGCGCCCCCGAAGCGCTCGTCATGTGGGAGGCGCAGTTCGGCGACTTCGTGAACGGCGCCCAAGTCGTCATCGACCAGTTCCTCGTGTCGGGAGCCGACAAGTGGCACCAGAGCTCGACGCTCGTGCTCCTGCTGCCACACGGGTTCGAGGGCCAGGGACCGGAGCACTCATCGGCACGCGTGGAGCGGTTCCTCCAGAACGCCGCCGAGGACAACATCAGGGTGGCGGTGCCCTCGACCCCGGCGCAGCTCTTCCACATGCTGCGAAGCCAGGTTCACCACGAGTCGAAGGCCCCGCTCATCGTCATCGCCCCGAAGTCGCTGCTGCGGACGAAGGAGACCTACAGCCCGCTCGCCGACTTCAGCGAGAAACCGTTCCAGCCGGTCATCCCGGACGACCAGGTCGCCGCAGGCGCCAAGCGGGTGATCCTGTGCTCCGGCAAGGTGTACTACGACCTGGTGCGGTATCGGGCCGAGCACGCCGTCGACGACGTCGCCGTGATGCGCGTCGAGATGCTCTACCCGTTCCCCGCTCAGGCGATCCTCGACGCCCTCAAGCCGCACGACGGGGCCGAGCTCGTCTGGGTGCAGGAGGAGCCGGCCAACATGGGCGCCTGGCGCTTCATGTCGCGCAACCTCTTCGTGAACGCCGCCCTGCCGTCCCGCGGCATCTATCGCAAGGAGAGCGCCAGCCCGGCGACCGGAAGCGCCGCCACCCACGCCAAGGAGCAACAAGCCCTGATAGAGCTGGCCTTTCAGTAGCAGGGGAATCAGTGGCGCGGGGCCGTCAAGCCGTCAGCCTTCGCCTGAAGGCAAGCGTCGCCAGGGCGGTGAGCCCTGCCGCCATCGCCAGCAGGACGCCGAGCTGACTTCCGATGTCCAGGATCGTCCCGCCACGCCTCACGAGCTCGGCGAAGCCGTCCAGTAGCCAGGCGTGCGGCGTGAAGCGAGCAACCGTCTTCATCCCTTCGGGGAAGATCTCGATCGGGACCATGGCGCCGCCGAGGGCGGCAATGCCGAGGGCCGCGAAGACGCCGACAGCGCCGGCCTGCTCCACGTTCGACAGCATCGAACCGAGCAGCATGGCAGCCCCGGCGCCGACCAATGAGAATGCGACCAGAAGCGCGGCGGCACCGATCGGGTCGCCCCAATCGACTCCGAAGACCACGAGTGCGCCGATGATCACGACGAGGCCCTGGGTGACGGCCACGGCGAACCGGCCGAGCAGCTCTCCTGCGATGATCTGGCCGCTCGACGTCGGAGTCGAGAGCATCCGCCTGCTCACCCCGAAGTTCCTCGTCTCGATGAGGGCAACGGCGCCGGTGAGGGACGTGATGAAGACGAAGAGCGCCAGCTCCTGGGCGGCGCCCAGGTCGAAGCGTCCGAGGTTCTCGAAGAGCGACTCGCCCGTCGTCTCCACGGTGACCTCGACTCCCGGCACGGAATCGGCCGCGGCCCTCGCCGCCTGAAGCGTTTGGTCGAATGGCGTGTCACCGATGGCGGCGACGACACCTGCCGCCAGGATCGCCCGCGACTGCCGGGCGACGGCGGCCGCCACTGCGGCTTGCAGCTGCCGGGCGAGCTGGTCCGGTCCTGCGACGTAGTCGATCTCTGCGACGCCCCCGGAGGTGAGCGTGGCGTCGTAGTCGGCCGGAATGACCGCGCCTGCGACGATCCTTGCCCTCTGCACGTCGTCTCTCAGGGTGTCGGCATCGACGACGACCTCGACGGCAAGCCCTTCAGTCTGCCTGAGCCCTTCGGTCAGCTCGGAGGCGAGCGCCGTGTCGGGGGCAACGACACCGAGCGTTGGCTCGAAGCTGCCGCCGAACGTGGCTCCGATGACGAGGATGAGCAGCATCGGGAAGATGAACACGAAGAAGATGCTCGATCGGTCCCTGAGCAGGCGGCGCACCGCGTTCAGGGCGATCGCCAGGACCTTTCTCATGCCTCCACCATCCTTCTCAGCCGGGTCGCTGCCAATCCGGTCGCCACCAGGGCGAATGCCAGCATCCCCGCCAGCGGCCCGGCCAGCTCGGCGAGACCGGCAGCGGCGGCGTTGTCTGCGACGCCGCGCAGGAACCAGGCGTGGGGCGTCAGCAGCGACACCGTCGCAAGCGCATCGGGACCCTGCTCGATCGGGAAGAAGGTGCCGCCGAGGAGCCCGAGGACCACGGCGACGACCGATTGCCAGTTCGCAGCCTGCTCCGGCGTCTTCGCCATCGTGGCTACGAGCGCCATGATCCCCAACGCGGCGGCGACGCCGGCGAGGACGAGGAGCAAGACGCCGAAGGGGTTGCCCCAATGCGCCCCGACGGTGACCGTCGTGCCCAGCGCCAAGACGACCATCGAGACGACTCCGACGACGAATGCGGCGATCGCCTTCCCTGCGATGATGGCGCCCGGGCCGATCGGGGCGGCCAGGAGTCGCGGCAGCGTGCCGTCCGTTCGCTCTGCTATGAGGCTGGAGACACCGAACGACACCGTGAAGAACAGGAAGAAGACCGCCATCCCGGCGGCCAGGTACGTCGCCGAGTCGAGTACCTTCGACTCGGCGGTGATGTCGGCGATCGTCACCGGGTCCGGCGCCTCCATGGCAGAGGACACCACGCCCGGGACGTCCGTCACTCCTTGGGCGATGGCGGTGGCGACTGCTACCTGGGTGGCGGTGATGCGGTCGGCGTAGCTACGGGCGATCGAGGCGGCGATGAGCGTGGCGGTCTGCCCGTCGGCGTTGCCGATGACCGACATCGAGGCAGGGCGGCCCGTCGTGGCCGCATCGCCGAATCCCGGCGGGATCACGTAGGCCACGTCGAGCTCGCCTTCGTCGACGAGGCGCCTGGCCTCGCCGGCGTCGTCGACGGAGCGCACATCGACGAGACCCGTCGATTCGACCGCAGAGAGCGTGGTGGCGAATCCCGAGGACACGTCGCTGCCGTCGTCGTCCACCACGGCGACGTCTATGACGAACTCTCCTCCGCCGAAGTCGGGGAGTATCTGCCCGAAGATGAGTGCCAGCCCGAGCGGCGCCAGGATCCCGAGGACGAAGGCCGACCGGTCGCGCATCCGCAGTCGCAGGTCCTTGGCGGCGATCAGGAATGCGGCCGTCACGTCAGTCCCGGAGCGCCTTGCCCGTGAGGTGGAGGAAGACGGCCTCCAGGTTCGGCTCGGTGACGATCACACCCGCCAATCCGATACCGCGCTGCGAAGCGGCCGTGATGATCGCCGGGAGCCGGGACCGGGCGTCGGAGACGAGGAGCTGGACGGCGGAGTCGGCCGCGCTCACCTGGTGCACGCCCTCGAGCCCCTCGAGGGCGTGCACCAGGTCGACGGCTCCCGTCGACACGTCGAGACGCACTCTGTCCAACTCGCCGACGAGGCCGACGAGCTCTCGCTGGGTGCCCTCGGCGACGATGCGGCCGGCGTCGATGATCCCGACCCGGTCGCAGAGGCGCTCCGCCTCCTCGATGTAGTGGGTCGTGTAGAGCACTGAGATGCCCTCGCGCCCGAGTGCCTCGACGCTCTCGAGGATGGCGTTGCGGCTCTGCGGGTCGACCCCGACGGTCGGCTCGTCGAGGATGAGCAGCTCCGGCTCGTGGAGCAGCCCGATCCCGATGTTGAGTCGGCGCTTCATGCCGCCCGAGTATTGGTCGGTTCTGTCTCCAGCCCTGTCCTCCAGGCCGATCACGACGAGCACCTCTTCGATTCGCCCCGCAAGCGTCGCCTTGTCGATCCCGTACAACCTGCCGAAGAACGCCAGGTTCTCGGCGGCGGTCAGATCGGGGTACACGGCGATGTCCTGGGGCACGTAGCCGATGCGAGACCTCACTGCGGAGTGCCCCGGCGAGACGGGCTCAGCGCCGAGGGCGACGGTCCCGGCGTCCGGCTCCAAGATCCCCGCGACCATCGAGATCGTCGTCGTCTTGCCTGCTCCATTCGGCCCGAGGAGCCCGTACGTCTCGCCGGGCGCGATCGAGAAATCGACTCCGTCGACCGCGATGAGGTCGCCGTAAGCCTTCCGCAATCCGCGGCACACCAACGTTGCGGTCATCTCATCCTCCTGCCGCCGCACGAACATAGACGTCTTCATACTCTGCCGCCCTGGCGTCCCATGACCAGTCACGCGTCATTCCTCGGACTTGGAGGGCGCGCCACACCCGCGGCCGCTCGGCGTACGTGGTGATTGCCCTGCCGATGGCCGACTCGAGCGCATCGGGGGTGAACGACCGGAACCCGAAGCCCGTCGCCTCGTCGGGGTCCTCGTCGAGATCCACGACACTGTCGGCGAGCCCACCGACGAAGTGGACGATGGGAGGGGCTCCGTACCGCATCGCATAGAGCTGCCCGAGTCCGGACGGCTCGAAGGCGCTCGGCATGAGATAGGCGTCGACCCCGGCCGACACGAGCCTGGCGAGGGGCTCGGAGTACGGGAGGTGCGCCACCATGCCGGGGTGGGCCTGCACCCACTCGTCGACAGCGAGGTCGAGCTCACCGTTGCCGACCAGCACGAGACGCACCCCTGCCTCGATGGCAGGAGCGAGCAGCGGCTCCAGCAGGTCGAGTCCCTTCTGGAATGACATTCGCCCGACGTTGCCGAGCACCACGCCGTCGTCGATGCCGGCAGCGGCGATCAGCTCGGCACGGCAGGCCGCCCTTGCCCTGAGTCGCCTGATCGAGAAACGCTTCGGGAGCGTCGGATCGGCCGCAGGATCCCACGAGCGGTCGTCGATCCCGTTGAGGATGCCCACGATGCCGTTGGGGCGTTCCCGAATGACTCCCCCGAGCCCAAAGGACGTCTCGTCGACGGTGAGCTCGACGGCGTGAGTCGGCGAGACCGTGGTGACGACGTCTGCTGCGACGATGCCTGCCTTCAGGTAGTTGGCACCTTCCCACCACTCGAGGGCACCCGTCGCCCAGGTCGCCTCCACTGGTGCCCCCAGCAGCAGCGCAGCCGCGTCGAGTGGAGCGTGCATCTGATGGGCGGCGTTGTGGATCGTGAGCACCGTCGGGCTCGGCGTGAGCAGGGCCGCCGCCGCCACGTGGGCGTCGTGCAGATGGAGCACGTCGAAGCCTGCGGCGAGGTCGGCCACGGCCCTCGTGAACACACCGAAGCGCAGCCAGTTGTCCTCGTACCCGGTTCCCGGCTCTGGACCGTACACGCCGGGCCTGTCGAAGACGCCGTCGGCGAAGGCGATGACGCGGATCGGATGGCTGGCGAGCTCCACCCAGGGTTCGTCCCCCGGGGTGACCCCGATGTCCCGGTAACCGGGCACCGCAATGGTGAGGTCGTGGCCGCGCCGCGCCAGCGCCTCCGAGAGCCCGGCGACTGCGTTGCCCAGACCCCCCGTGGTCACGTATGGCGCCAGCTCGGCGACCGCGACGAGGGCTCGCATCCCGCCGAGGGTATCAGCGGGGCGTCGTGGTGCTAGTGCTTCCGGGCCTCGACCCTGCCGTTCGGATTGGCCGGCCGAGGCACACGGAGAGCCACCTCACCCCAGGCCAACGCCAGGATGCACCTGCCGCAATGCTGGGGAGCGGCGTGGCGTATCTCGGTCTCCGACCCACATCGGATGCATGTCGTCATGTCTGCGTCCCTACTGGCCAACTGGGATGACATCGGCAGGAACGATACGAGACTTGATGCTGAGAGTGGTGGATCTCGGCGATGACCGTCACACTGAGTGGCGGCGAGTGTGGGTCAGACGTCGCCGAGCGACTGCTCCGCCAGGAGCATGGCCAGATCCTTCACCTGGACACGCTCGCCTGCTCCGAGCTCTTTGACGCCGTCGTCGAGCATCACGAAGCAGAATGGGCAGCCGGTAGCCACCACATCGGCACCGGTGGCGATCGCTTCCTCCGAGCGCTCGATGTTCACCTTCTTGCCGGTTGGCTCCTCCATCCACATGCGCCCGCCACCCGCACCACAGCAGAAGGAGCCTGTGCCGTTGCGGGGCATCTCGACGAGCTCACCGGCGCGGCCGACGACCTGGCGCGGTGCGACGAAGACGCTGTTGTGGCGGCCCAGGTAGCACGGGTCGTGGTACGTGATCGTCTGCCCGTTGCTGCGCGGCGTGATCTTCCCCTCATCCACGAGGCGGACGAGGAGCTCACTGTGGTGGATCACCTCATAGTTGCCCCCGAACTGCGGATACTCGTTGCCGAGCGTGTTGAAACAGTGCGGGCACTGGGTGATGATCTTGGAGATTCCGAGGTCGTTGAGGGTTTCGATGTTCTGGAGCGCCAAGCCCTGGAAGACGTACTCGTTGCCGGTGCGTCGCGCCGGATCGCCTGTGCACAGCTCACGCGGTCCGAGGATGGCGAAGTCCACCCCAGCCTCGTCGAGCAGCCTGGCAGTCGAGATCGTCACCTTGCGGTTGCGGTCGTCGAACGAGCCGGCACAACCGACCCAGTAGAGGTACTCGGCTTCCACCCCAGGCTCTCCGAGCACCTTCACCGGGAAGCCGAGCTGGTCGGTCCAGTCGCCCCGGGTGCTCTGCGCCATCCCGTAGACGTTCGACGAGTTCTCCATCGAGACGTATGCCTTGCCGAGCTCCGACGGGAACTCGGCCTGCATGAGCGAGAGGTAGCGGCGCATGTCGAGGATCTTGTCGAGTATCTCGATGTTCACAGGGCAGATCTCGTCACACGCCCGGCAAGTGGTGCAAGCCCACAGCTCCTCCGGGGTGATCCGCTCGAACACGTTGTCTGCCGTCACGGTGATGCCGGCATCGATGGCGACGGGCGTGGAGATGGGGGGCGTGGAGGTTCGTGCGGCCACCTCGCCCAGCTTGAGGACGATCTCACGTGGATCGAGCGCCTTACCGGTCGTGTTGGCAGGGCACACTGACGTGCAGCGACCGCAGACCGTGCAGGCGTCGGTGTCGAGGAGTTGCTTCCACGTGAACTCCGCCGTGGCAGCGGCGCCCACCGTCTCGATGTCGGTCGCCTCCATGAGGTTCGGCATCTCCCGCATGGCCCCGATCGGGCGCCGGCGCGGCGACAGATACATGTTCACTGGGGACGTGACCATGTGGCGCAGCTTCGTCGTGGGGAGCACGACCAAGAAGACCAGGAACGTCACGACGTGAGCCATCCACAGCGCCTGGTGGATCCCGGAGGCAGATCCGGCGGGCACCAGGGCGCTCAGCGGATACCCGACGAACGACCACACCTCGAAGGATGGTCGCCCGGCGACGGCGATCCTGGCGGCCTCGACGAGCAAACCTGTGACGCCGATCGCCGCCAGGGTGACGAGCATGACGGCGTCGTCGGGGCGGGTCTTGGAACGGATCCGCCACGGCGGCGTGCCGTAGCGCCGCACGGCCGCCCACGTCAGGCCACCGAGATAGATGAGCCCGAACAAGTCGAGCGTGAACGAATACCCCTGGTACACCGGGCCGTGCAGGAACTTCAACCCGGCCGGCAAGAGGTGGTCGATCTCGAGCGTCACTGTGCCGAGGAACAGCACGATGAAGCCGTAGTAGATGGCGGCGTGCATCATGCCGGCGGCCGGGGACTCGAGAAGGGTCTTCATCGCCAAGCCCTCGCGAAGCTCGTGGAGCCGGCGTTTCAGCATGCGACTCCTGTCCTCGTCGGCCCCTCGCAGCCAGTTGGCGGCGCGCAGGGCGAACAGGTGGAACGTGAGGAGCAGGAACCCGGCAACGGCGAAGTAGAACATGGCGACGATGACGCCCGGCACGTTGCCGAAGACCCGGCGGCCGATCTCGGGCTCTGTCTCGGCAGACCAGGTGCCGGCCCACCACAGGACCAACGTCCCCACTGCCGCCAGAGCTCCGAGCGCCAGGAGCACGACTGGAATCGACGGGCGCCGCCGCGTTGGAGTGGCGGGCTCGTCCGTGCCCTTCTCCGGTGCAGCTGTGGCCGTCACTCGACGCTCGCTCGGGTCGCCATGGCGCTCCCCTCCCAGGTCGTCGCCCGTACGGCGAGTGTACCGGGAGGCTGCTGTTCGCTGGTTTCCCTGAGGTTTCCGTGCTGACATGCCGATGGAGTTCTCACTGCGCTCGAGAAGGCGGGACGCTTGCTCTTCAACTCATGGGAGTTCGTGCCACTCTTCGTCGCAGTCCTCCTCCTCTACCGGTTGCTGAACGACACGGCGCGGCGCCAGTGGGTGCTTCTCGCCGGATCGTTCGTGTTCTACGGGGCGTGGGACTGGCGATTCCTCGGGCTGCTCGTGTTGTCGACGGTCGTCGACTACACGATCGGGCGGCTCATGGCATGGCGACGCACCTCGGCCAGGCCGCTGCTCGCCGTGTCCGTCGCCGTCAACCTCGGGCTGCTCGGCACGTTCAAGTACTTCGGCTTCTTCGTCGAGAGCGCCGCCGCGCTGTTCGAGTCGTTCGGACTCCAGGTCAACGCCCCGACGCTCCACATCATCCTCCCGGTCGGGATCAGCTTCTACACGTTCCAGTCGATGGCCTACACGATCGACGTCTACCGACGGCACATCGAGCCGGAGCGCAGCTTGCGACTCTTCGCCCTCTATGTCGCCTTCTTCCCGCAGCTCGTCGCCGGCCCGATCGAGACCCCCCGCCACCTCATTCCCCAGCTCGCCCGGCTCGGGAACCCGACCCGCCATCAGCTCGCCACCGGCGCATCGATGTTCCTCACCGGGCTCCTCAGGAAGGTCGTCATCGCAGACACCATCGCCAGGGCCATCGATCCGGTCTTCTCCGACCCCGGCGCTCACGGCGGGGCGACGCTCGTCGCTGCCGTCGTCCTGTTCGCGATTCAGATCTACGCCGACTTCGCCGGCTACACCGACATGGCGAGGGGGATCGCCCTGACGTTCGGGGTCGAGCTGGGAGTCAACTTCAGGGAGCCGTACTTCGCGGTCTCCCTCACCGACTTCTGGCGGCGCTGGCACATCTCGCTGTCGACGTGGCTGCGTGACTACCTCTACGTCCCGCTCGGCGGGAACCGGGGCGGCAAGGTGGCGACATATCGCAATCTCTTGGTGACGATGCTGCTCGGCGGCCTCTGGCACGGGGCGGCGTGGAACTTCGTGATCTGGGGCGGGATGCACGGCGTCGGGCTGGCATTCGAGCGCAGCCGCAGAGATCGGGGCCGGCCGCCGCGCGCCGGCGTCGCCGGTTGGGTGAGGACGATGGCGATCGTGACCTTGGCGTGGATCTTCTTCAGGGCAGCCGACCTGGCGACGGCGTGGTCTTTCGTCACCGGCATCGCCACGTGGCGCCCAGGCGTCGACAGCGCCCTGCTGCTCGGGGCGTTGGCAGCCGTCTGCGTCACCTTGCTGCTCGATCATCCGCAGTCGCGATGGTCCGACCCCGGAACGATCCGATCGTGGGCCCCGGCTCGCCGCGGCGTCTACGCCGGCCTGGCGGTGCTCGTGTTGCTGACCACCGCGTCTGCGAGCGCCATCCCGTTCATCTACTTCCAGTTCTGACGATGACGACGCTTTCCCGCATTCGCTCGAGCCCATGGACCCGCACCCTGGTGGCGGCGGTCGCAGTGCTCCTGT
Source organism: Acidimicrobiia bacterium (assembly GCA_036396535.1). NCBI lineage: Bacteria > Bacillati > Actinomycetota > Acidimicrobiia > Acidimicrobiia bacterium. The sequence goes on from DASWKR010000035.1 coordinate 114,456, forward strand.
TGTTCGAGTTCGGCGTCGCCAGGTCGAAGGCGGCGATGGGGCTGACGTCCGGCCTCTTCGTCGGGGCGACGTTCGCCATCGAGGACAGCATCATCGAGCCTGGACCGGACCCGGAGGTCCTGCTGTTCGGCTCGAGCCGGATCCAAGCGGCTCTCTCCCCCAGGATGATGGAAGCCGACCTCGGCCTCGACGGGGGAACCGTGATGAACCTGGCCCAGCCGTTCGGCGACGCCGTCGTCGGACGCATCGTGTACGAGCGCAACCGGGAGAAGCTGTCGCGCGCCGGCATCGCGGTGGTCGGCGTCGAGATGTGGGACGTCTTCGGTCCTGCCTCGATCGACCCGACGACGGAATACCTCCTCCCTCTCGGAGAGCGTCTCGAGTACGGGGGCAAGGACGAGATCTCGCTCCTCATCGGTGCGACCTGGAAGACGTACGCCATCCGGCGGATCCTCCCCCAGCTCATCTCCAACATCATCGCCGGCGGAGCGGAGACGGGGCCGGTGGCTCCCGACGGGCGCCTGCAGTTCTTCGCTGCGGATGCCGACGGCCCGGCCACCATCAACGCCGCGGAGCAGTTCGACGAGAGGTTCGGGAGGCTCGAGGAGCCGGGAGCCTTCGACTCATCGAGCCACCGGGCGGACCTCGCCGAGCTCGTTGCAACGCTCCAGGCCGACGGCATGCAGGTCATCCTCGTGCACCTTCCTCTCCGGTCCGACTTCCTCCCCGAGCTCGAGCGCAGGCTCCCGAACGCGATGGAGCAGTTCGCCCGGGTGCTCGAAGACGTCCCGGGTGTCGCCACGGTCGACCTGGGAACGACGCTGGCCGCGCTCGGCCTGCCGGACACCGGCTACTACGACTTCGGCCACGCCGCCGAGTCCGGGGTGGCAGCGCTGACGCGGCACGTCGCGCGCGTCATCGGCGACGTGTGAGCTTCGCCCGACAGAGTCCCGGTGAAGCCGCAGCGCCTCGGCCACCGGAGGCCGAGGCGGCTCACTTCCTGATCCGGGCAGCCTTCATGGTGGTGACCTGAGCCGCCTCGACCTCGTCGACCGTCACGAAAGCGGCCGGGTTGGCGGCATGGACGAGCTGGAGGGCCTCGGGAAGTCGCTTGCGCGAGATCGCCGAGATCGTGAGACGTACCTCGCCGTCGCGCCCCTCGGCGTTCACCACGGTGACCCTGAACCCGGCATCTCGCATCCGGCCGGCGACCGGCGGTGTCTCGATGGGAGCCATGATCCGCACCATCACCTGACCGTCGGCGATCCACCTGTCGATCGACCCCCCGAGGGCGGTTCCGAGCCCGAAGCCCGCGGCATAGGCCGCCACCTTGTACCACTCGTCGAGGTCGCTCAGAACGAGACCCGCGGCAACCACCCAGGAGAGCGACTCGAAGAAGCCGAGTATGCCCGCGACGAAGCGCTTGCCGCGAACGAGGTTCGTGATGCGCAGCGTGCCGACCGAGACGTCGAGCAGGCGCAGCGCGATGATTCCGAGGACGGTGAGTAAGACGACCATGGCCGGGCGGGACCCTAACGAGGTGACGGACTTGTGCACGAGACCGACGGAGCGGTCGCGCCCCTCATCGGTTGGGTGGATGCGTAACTTGAGGGAGCCTCCTCCGCAGCCGACCCGGTGAACCAGGATCGGCTCGAGTGGAAGCTCGGGGAGACGGCGGAGTGCCCGGTCGGTGATCCGTCAGGACGTGAGTCCGAGCTCCGCCTTGAGCTCTTCGAGCTTGGCGTCCGCCTGCACCACGTTGATCGCTTCCTTGAGCTCGGCCTCGGCACCGTCGGGCGTGGCCTCACGAAGCTCGGCCTTGGCCATGGCCTCGGCCTTGCGGGCTTCGATCTTCTCCTCGACCTTGTCGAGTGACGGGGCGTCGTAGTCCATCGTGTTCGAGAGGGTGTCGACAGCCTTGTTGACCGACTCCTGCATCTTGGCTGCCTCGAGGCTCCCGAGCAGCTCCATGCGTCGCGCCGCCAGCTCCTGAACCCGCATGGCGTTCTGCTGGACCGCCTCCTTGGCACTCTCGGCCTGGCCGGTTGCCGTCTCGTACTGGGTCCTGAGCGTCGCCAAGTTGTTCTCCGCCGCTTGGAGCTTCATGGCGATGGACTGCGCCGTTTGGGTCCATTTCGCCTGCTCGGCGGCATCGCCGGAGGACCTGCCCCCTTCGGCGCGCAGCAGAGCCTGCTTGGCCATCTCGCGGGCCTCGCCCACATCTCCTGCGGCACGCTCCATCTTGCTCTCGAGCTGGGTGCGATGTGCCACGACCTTGGCTGCTTGGTTGCGAAGCTCCTGGTCGCGCCTGCGAGCCTCGGTGATCGCCTGCTCGATCTCGATCTCAGGATTCATCGCCCGTTCGGCGCTCGTCCTGAACAGAGCCGCGATGTAGCCCCACAACCGCCTCAAGAAACCCATGTGTGTCCTTCCTCGCAGGGAGGCGGAGTCTAACGGCGGGTGGAGCGGTGCTCTCTGCCGTCAACCCCTGCGGCGCTTGCCGCCTCTCACCCGTCGGCCGCCGCTGCCCTGGCGTTCCCCGCCGGCGGTCCGACGGTCCAGCTGCGACGGGGTCGGCACCGGACCCGAGGAGCTCGTCCGCCCCGGCGGTGTCCTTCTGCCGACCATCCCGCTGAGGCGTCCCGACCGCCCCCTGCCGCTCATCACCGCGCCCCCGACCACGATCAGCAGATCGGTGATCGAAGGTCCCGAGTACGAGCTGCGCCTCGTCGGCCTCCTCTCGTACTGGACCTGCTCGCCGGCTGTGCTGCCTGCTTCGCCTGGCGACGGCACCCGGGCGGCCGGTTCCAGCCGCTTCGACTCGGGGCGGGCCGGGAGGGGCTTGCCGTCGAGGACCGCCTCGGCCGAGTCGAGTTGCCAGATGGCCGTGTCGAGACGGTTGGACAGACCGATCAGCTGCTCCGGCGTCTCGGCGGCCGGGAACGCATCGGACACCTCGCTGTACGTCTGGGCCGCCTCCTCATAGAAGCCGTCGGCTCCGACGTCGTCTGCAGAACGGACCTCGTCCTCCATGTCGAGTATGTCGTTGGCGAGTGCGCTCATCTGCTGCTCGACTGCGTGGCGCGCCTTGGAGAGCTGCCCTGCTGCATCGGCGGCGGATCTCCTCCTGCTTCGCACCGCCAGCCATACGAACAGGCCGACGACGCCCACCGCCAGGAGGAGGAGCCACAGGAGGCCGGCCCCTCCGCCACCACCCTCCCCGGCGTCGTCGATCGGCGCTTCGGTCAGGGTCGATGCGAACGTGGCGGCGACGGCTGCGTCGTCGCCTCCGACGTCGACGGCTCGCTCGAGCGCCGCCTGGATCTCGATGTCCGTGTACACCTCGGGAATCCCGTCGAAGCCGACCGTCTCGGGCGCCAGGACCACGACTATCGAGGAGCCGAGCCGCTCGAACACGGCACCGGCGAACGTCGTTGCGCCGGCGGGCGGCTCTCTGGCGAGGACGACCAGCGTGAGGTTCTCTCCCTCGCTGCGCACGTCGGAGACGACTCGCCCGATGTCGGCGGCCGTGGCGGAGGAGCCGTCCTCGACGTAGAACCCCTGATCGACGACCTCGGCGGCCACCTCGTCCGGCTCCGCCGCCAGCGCCGGAGATCCGGCGAGTACCAGCCACGAGGTGATGCCGAGAAGGGCCACCCCGGCACGACGCAGAGTCATGCGGGCAGGTTAGATGCCGGGTGGCGTTCGCCATCCTTCGGGGCAGCAGAGTCACCCGGCGGGTGCAGCCGCAACCGTCACCGCCTGCCGGCGGCGGCCCTCAGGAAGAACCGGAGATTGCCGGGTCGCTCGGCGAGCCGCCGCGTGAGATACGGGTACCAGGCGACACCGTACGGCACGTAGACCCGAACCGGATAACCACGAGCCACCAGGTCGCGCTGCAAGGGCCCTCGCACGCCGTACAGCATCTGGAACTCGTAGTTCCCCGGGCGCCGCTCTGCCAGCCGGCGGGCATGGGCGATCCTGTCGTCGTCGTGGGAGGCGATGGCCGGCCTGACGCTCTCCGCCGCCATGAGCACGGTCAGCAGCCGGTCGTAGCTCTCGTCCACCTCTTCCTGTTGCTGGAACGCGACACCTTCCGCCTCGAGATACGCCCCCTTGCAGAGGCGGATGTGGCCACCGAGCGGGATGATCCTCTCGAGGTCGGACGCCGTTCTCCTCAGGTAGGCCTGCACGGCGACGCCGAGGTTGCCGTGGTCCGCCTGGGCGGCGGAGTACAGGTCGATGGTGGCAGCCGTGTAGGCACTCTCCTCCATGTCGACTGTGACCGTGGTGCCGACCGCCTGGGCACGCCGCGCCAGCGCAGCCAGGGACTCCGCCACGAGGCCGTCACTGAGGCCGAGCCCGAGCTGCGTCAGCTTCACAGACACGTTGGCGTCGAGGCCGCTGTCTCCGATCTCGTCGAGCGCCGCCAGGTAGTCGTCGCGAGCTGCCGCAACGGCTGCCGCGTCCTCGACGTGCTCGCCGAGGTGGTCGAGCGAGACGCTGAAGCCTTCGGCGTTGAGGCGCTTGGCGACCGTGATGGCCTCGTCGAGGGACTCGCCCGCGACGAACCTGGCGGCGAGTGCTCGTCCGGGGCGTGTCTCGGTGAACATCTTGCGGACGATGGGCCTCTCGGTGACGATCATCAGCGCCTTGCCGAGCCTCCCGGGCACCGTCAGGCCTCGCCCCTGGCCGCCTCGCCCATCTCGCGCGACCGTTGCGCCGCGGCCCGCACCGCATCCTCCATGAGCGCTCGAAAGCCGCCGTCCTCGAGCACGTGCATCGCCGCCGCGGTGGTTCCGCCCGGCGAGGTGACCTCACCACGCAGGCGGAAGGCGCTCTTCTCGGACTCCGACAGCAGGACACCAGCGCCGCGGATGGTCTGGTCGACGAGCAACTCGGCGGCGTGGTGGGGCAGACCTTCCCTGATCGCCGCCTCCGTGAGGGCCTCCGCCAGCAGGAAGACGTATGCCGGGCCCGTCCCGGACACGGCGGTCACGGCATCGAGGAGGTCTTCGCTGAGGTGGATCGTCTTGCCGACGGCGCCCAGCACCGCGGCCGCCTTCTCCTCCGCCCCCAGATCGACGTGCGTTCCCGTGCAATAGGCGGTCATGCCCTCGTCGACGGCCGCCGGCGTGTTCGGCATCGAGCGAACGACGGGCACGCCCGGGAGGGCGGCCTCGTAGACCGAGATCGGTACGCCCGCGGCAACGGACACCACCACCTGGCTCTCGTCGACGACCCCCTGCAACTCCGCCAGCAGGCCGGGAACGTCCTTGGGCTTGACCGCGATCACGAGGACTTGGCGGCCTTGCGCGACCTTGCCGGCGTCGACCAGGGTGACGAGCCCGGTACGCCGCTCGGTCTCGCGGGCGCGCTCCTCGCGTCTGGCGGCGAGGGTCACGTTCTCCTCGGGCCAGCCGGCGCGCAAGAGCCCGGAAGCAATGATCTCGCCGAGCGAGCCAGCGCCGAGGATGGCGACGGTCGGGTGCACGGAGCGATGATACGGCTCGCCGCCGGCTGGCCGGTACCCTGCGCGTCATGGCCGACACGCCGCGGCGGTCCGAGGACGATGCGGAGCGCGATCTCGACGATTGGCTCGCCTTCGCCGACGAGCCGCCGCCCCCAACCGGAAGATCGCGCGGTCGGGGCCTGGCCGTCGCCCCGGTCGTGATAGCAGTCGTGATCGTCGTAGGCATCGTCCTCCTCCGCCCGACCGGCGAGTCGCGAGATGCCGCGGCCCGTGCGGTCTCCGAGCTCGGTATCCCGACGGAGTTCCACGCCGCCGCCGTCACCGGCGTCGCCTCGGCTCCGTGCGAGTTCGACGAGGCCGCCATCTGCTCCGACGTGTCGTTCACCTTGCGGGCCGGCCCGGACGCCGGGTCGGTCTACGAGCAGGCTTTCGTCGAGGGCCCGTTGACCCCGCCTTTCGCAGTCGGTGACACCGCCATCCTCTCGTACCGGGCGCCGAATGCCACCGTGCTCGGCTCCGTCGAGAATCCCTGCAGCTTCGACGACGCCTCGACCTGCTGGACGGTGTCCGTGGCGATCGAAGGCGGGTCACCTGCGGTCGTCGAGGTGCTGGACGACGATCCCGTTTCGTTCCTGCTGCCCGGTGAGAGCGTCGACGTGACATACCTCGACCAGGGTGGGGACCTGGTGGTCACGTCGGCAGCCCGGCCCACCGTGGCGACCCAGTATCAATTCGCCGACTTCCAGCGGCGCAGCGTGCTGCTGTGGCTTGCGATCGTCTTCGTCGTCGCCGTAGTCGCCCTCGGCCGCTGGAAGGGCGTCGCCGCCATCGGAGGACTGCTCGCTTCGATCGCAGTCCTCCTGCTGTTCGTCCTCCCGGCCATACTCGACGGCCGCAACCCGGTCCTGGTGGCCGTCTTCGGCGCGGCCGCCATCGCCGTCATCGCCCTCTACGGGTCTCACGGGTTCGGTCCGCGGACGACCGTGGCGCTCCTCGGCATGATCGCAGCGCTCGGGCTGACGGCCGTGCTCTCGTGGGTGGTCGTATCCCTGTCCCGCTTCTCGGGATTCGCCTCCGAAGAGGCAACCTTGTTGAGCATCTTCGAGGGGATCGACGTTCCCGGGCTCGTGCTGGCCGGAATCGTGCTCGGGGCGGCAGGCGCCCTCGACGATGTCACGATCACGCAGGCGGCGGCCGTCTGGCAGCTCCGTGCCGCCAACCCTTCGCTCTCGATGGTGGAGTTGTGGCGCAGAGGGATCGCCATCGGCCGAGACCACATCGCTGCGACCGTGAACACGCTGCTGCTCGCATACGCAGGAGCGGCCCTTCCCCTGATGATCCTGTTCGTGTTGGCTAGGCAGTCGCTTGGAGCGGCAGTGAACGGAGAGGTGGTCGCGATCGAGGTCGTCCGTACGCTCGTCGGCAGCATCGGCCTCGTGGCGGCGGTGCCGCTGACGACGTGGCTGGCGGCCCTGGTGGCCTCGAACAGACCGGTCAGGCAGGCAGGCGGTCACCGATGACGGTCCCCCGGGCAACGCCCCGTCACTGCCAGGCGACCTGGACGAGCTCGGTGGCTCCGTCACCGATGAGATAGCCACGCCCCGGCGGGAAGTGCGCTGGACCCCGTCTCGGTAGCGACACCTGGAACAGGTCGCCGTCACTGGCGACGTTCGGTCGCAGGGCGATTCCGATCCGGGACCTCCTCACGTCGCTGGTCCAATGGCCGTACGCCGAGCGCAGCAGGTCCGCAGACCCTGCTGCAACCACGTGGACGGCCGGATCGCGCCGGGCGACGAGCGAGGCGATGTGGCCGTGGGCGTCATCGACCGACTCGGCGTCGTCGACAAGCACCAGGTGGAGTCCGGCGACGTCGGAGAGCCGCTCGAGCTCGGCCGCCTCTGTGAGGAGCACGTCGATGTCGGGTGAGTCCGCCAGCGCCGACCTGCGTGGTGCGATGGCCGTCACGAACACCTCCCTCCGAGCTCGCTTCACGACACAGGCGATCGTCGCCAGCGCCGTCGACTTCCCCGACCTGGCCGGGCCCGTCACCAGCGCGTGGTCGGCGTCCCGCAGCACGAATCCGGCAGGCATGAGATCGGAGTCGCCCATGCCGACCGGGATCATCCACTCGAGGTCGAAGATCCTTCCGCGGTCGACGATCTCGGGGATCTTCACCTCGCTCGACAGGGTCTCGATCACCCATGGTCTGACGGAGGCCTCCCGATGAGCGACGTCGGCCACCGCAGAGGCCAGGTCGCCGCCCCCCGGCAGGAAGACCTGCACTTCTCGTCCTGACCCCGACTCGAACGCCCTGCCGGGAGCGTCCGGCGGCTCGACCGCCGGCACTCCGAGGCTGGTGTAGTCGTAGCGATCGGTGAGCCGCATGGCGAGCTTCACAGGAACCTGCCCGGCGATCTGTGCCGGCACGTCCGCCGGTTGCTTGGCCGACATGGCGACACAGACCCCGACACCCGGGCCGTCGGCGACGATGCGAGCGACCGTCCCCTTGATCGCCATGTCCGCCGGATCGTCGTAGGCGGCCGCCAGGCCGGCGTAGTTGTCGACGACGAGGAGCACGACCGGGAGTGCTTTGGCGCCGAGCGAGCCGCTCGCTGCCAACGCCCGCCGCCTGGCGATCTCATCGAGCACGTATCTGAGCAGTCTGGTCTGCTTGTCGCGCTCTCCGGCCCCGATCACCGCCCCGACGTGCGGCAGGTCCACCAGCGGCGCCAGCAGCTGGTCGTCGAAGTCCATCACGTAGGCGTGCAGGTCGTCGGGGGCGCATCGGCGCGCCAGGCCGACGACGAGCGCTGCGAGTGTCGTCGACGTGCCGCTGCCGCCCACTCCGTAGACGATGAGGTTGCCGTCGTCCGCCGACCACCAGGCGACCGCGGTGCGCTGACGGTGCGGCTCGTCTGCGAGCCCGATGGGCGTCGCGATCCGGCCTTCGGAGGAGTCCCCGGCGTCGAGATCGGCGTCGCTGACGACCCGGGGCAGAGGTTCGGGCCATGGGAGCCTCTGTTGGCGGATTCCGAGACGTCTGGCGGCTTCGCCTGCTGCCGCCACGATGAGCTCGAGGTCGTTCGGCTGATCTTGCTGTGGGGCGGTCGCCAGACGCGGCTGCCTCGAGGCGAGCACGAACGGCTCGATGGCGAGCCTCCCTCCCCGGCCACCGGCCGTGACGCCGGTGACCTGGGCGGCTTGAAAGGCGAGGATGTCGCCGGGACCGCGCCTCATGAACGCCCTCCCGGGCTGGTGGCGCCCGATCGCGGCGGCATCCGGGATCCCGATGACGTCGGCGGAGTCTGCGCCGTCGTGGACGCGAAGCGAGATGCGGAGATTCGTGTTCGCCCTGATGCTGTCGCTGACGACTCCCCCGGGCCGCTGGGTCGCCAGGAGGAGGTGCACCCCCAGCGAGCGCCCCCGCTGTGCCACGTCCACGAGGGCCGCCATGAAGTCGGGCAGCTCCTTCGCCAGGGCGGCGAACTCGTCGATCACGACGAGCAGGCGTGGAAGGGCCTCCTCTCGATCGAGCGCGTGAAAGGCGTCGATGTCGCCTGCTCCTGCCTCTCGCAGCCTCTGCTCTCGATAGAGGAGCTCGGCCTCGAGACACGTGAGTGCCCGCTGCGCCAGATGACCATCGAGATCGGTGACCATCCCGACCGTGTGGGGCAGCGCAGCACACGCGTCGAAGGCGCTGCCACCCTTGTAGTCGACGAGGACGAAGTTGAGGTCGTCTGGTCCGTGACACACCGCCAGCGAGGCGACGAGGGATCGCAACAACTCGGACTTGCCGGAACCGGTGGTCCCGGCGAGGAGACCATGTGGGCCGTCGCGCACCACATCGACGACGACGACCCCTTCCCGGCCGGCTCCGATCGGGACGGCGTCGGCGGAGTCACGGCTCGCCCAGCGGCTACCGATCTCGTCCGCGGTCGGCGTCTCGATCCCGAGCAGATCGAGGAGATCGACCCTGTCCGGCACGTCGGTCGACGTCCTCGAGTCGGGATCGGCCAGCTCGCCGAGTGACCGGGCACACGCCCGGGCCGCGCTCGTCGAGTAGTACCAAGTGTCGACGCCGGTGACTCGCTCGCCACGCGAGGGGATTCGCAAGACGGCCGAGCCCGTTTCGTCGACCTCGACGATGGCGGCGCACGCCGATGGCAGGCTCGACACGGCGTCGGCGATGGCGATACCGCAGAGCCGGCCTGCGGAGCTCGCCGCCAGCACGTCGCGCAGGATCGTGTGCTCCGGCGATGAAGCGTCGCCGACGTCCACGACGACGAGGGTCGTCCTGCGAGAGGGGCCCTCGTCGTCGGCGACGACGAGAGGGTGGAGCACGGCGAGCGCGTCGCCCGGTTCGGTGACGACCGCTCGCAGACCGCCGGCGACGGAGAGGTGCGGGAGCCACTTCAGCCAGTCCCAATCGCCCGGCCGGTCGGTGGCGATCACGATCCCGAGGTCGCATGGACCGTGGAGGGCGGCCGCCTGGACGATCACGAAGCGGACCATCCCGAGGGCGCGCCTCCTCGGTCCGGCCACCCCGACGACGGTCTCCCTCCTGAGGGACACGACGACCGGCGCGTCGTGGAGGGCAGAGAGCTCCTCCACGAGGCCGGCGACGGCCGCCGAAGGGGAGGCATTGCCGAGCGGCGGACGCCACGGCACGCAACCGGTGCCGATGCCGAGTTCGAGGAAGTCGTCGTGCCACGGTCGCCGTTCCCAGAGACGCGGGTCGCGACGCACGACGGCCGTGACGACCGCTTCCGGGCCCGGCGAAGCCCGCACCCTGCTGCGAATCGTGGCCGAGGCCGCCTCCACCAGGCGCTCCCTGAATAGGGCGAGACCCCCATCGACGGCGCGGCGAGCCTGTGCCGTCTCTCGGGCCGATCGCCGCCTGTCCTCGACCCAGCCGGCGACCGCGACAACCGGGCCGACGAGGGCGACGATCGCCATCATCGGGCCATACGCAAGAGCCAGGACCAGCCCGAGCACAACGGGAGCCGCGAACGCCGCCCAGCCGAAGCGAGGGCTGGGCGGCGAGGACGGCTGTTCGTCCGGAAGCCTCAAGGGAGGCACTTCAGCGGGGAACTCGGCGCGCGGCGGACGGTTGAAGACCACGGCTCCACCGGACGTGGTGGAGGGCTGGGCGGGCCGGAGGATCACGACGGCGGTGCCTCCGTCCCAGGCGATCGTCGACCGGGCCTCCACCGCGGAGCCCGCCTCGGCAGCCGCCTGGTCGACTGACACGGGCGTCACGACCGGCAGGACGTCGAGTCGGCCGGACGCGTCGACGACCAGCCCGGCGTGCGCGGTCAGCTCGCACCACGGACCGGCCAGGGCGTCGTAGGCCCCGGGTGGGAGATCGAGCCGGCGCCCCGTGACACGTCCGGCGACTCCGACGAGCGAGATCACCGGTGCTCGGGTGGGGCCACCCCCCAGCTCGAGGATCGACCCCCGATGAACCCCACAGCCGAGCAACGGTGAACCCGAGTCGGCAGGCATGCCGTCCACGACCAGCGGGCCTGCGACGCCGATCTCGGCGAGCAGCCCGGCGACGCTGAGATCACCGTCCCGCACGTCGAGCGTCACCTCGTACTCCACGCCGCCGACCCGCAGGACGACCTCGAACTTCGACCGGATCACGGGAAGGCGGCTCCCATGCCCAGGGCTTCTCCGTCGAGGCGAGCGGCGTCCGACCGCAGGACCCTCGCACGCGCCTCGAGCTCGGCAGCCGCCTGCACCATGGAGTCCGCCTGGGCATCGACGGCTGCGCTCCTGGTCGCCGCCTCGTCCTCGAGCTGGTCAGCGGCGGGACCCTCCCACACCCGCCTCGACATCGCCGGGATGTCCGCCAGCGACCCGCGGATGGTGGCGGCGATCGATCGCAGGCGGCCGGCGGTTCCCTCGAGACCCGCCGCCTCGACGCGCTTGTCGGCTGCCAGCCCGTACAGTTGCTCGGGTGTCACGTGACGTGTTCGTCGGGGCGCCCTCCGGCAGAGCGGGACGCACTATCGCGTGGCGATCTCGATGTTGTCGTGATACTTGCCGACTGCGACCGACGCCTCACGAAGCGCCTCCTCGAGCTTGCCGAGCGCCGGCTTGAAGTCGTTGCTCCAGGCCGCTCTGAACTTTTCGGCGCCCGGACCGGTCCACGCCGTCGCCCCTGGGGCGAGCTTCCCGCTGAGCGTGCTGCTCAACGACCCCACTTCCGTCGCCTTGCCGTCGAACAACGACTTGAGGGCGACGAGATCGCCGAGGTTTGCTCCGAACATCGCCGACATGGCCTTTCCTTTCCACTCGGGCGGATTCCCCGTCCACTGCGGCGCAGACCATATGACGTTGTTCTACGATTGTCAAACGATATTGACGCTTGACAGAGGCGCTTCGAGATGCGTAGCGTACGGACATGCTCGGATCGGCTCGCAGGCTCGGCAACCTCGTCGCCCTCCTCACGTTCGAGGCGGCAACGATCGCCACACTCCATCGGTTGGGCCGGATCGAGCTCTTCCAGATCGATTGGACCGACCTCCCGGCCTGGTCGGCGACCCGTCACCCGGAGGACGTCTTGGCTGCAGCCTTGCGGGTGTCGGCGCTGGCGGTCGCCTACTGGGTGGCGGCGACGACGGTGCTCTACCTCGGCGCCGTCGTCGGTCGGATCGGCGCCGTCGTGCGGCTGGCGAGGCCGGGCACGCTCCCGGTGATTCGCAGGGCGGTCGAGCGAGCAGCAGCCGTGACGCTGACCGCGGCGACGCTCGCCGCCCCGGCAGCCTCCATGGCGAGCCCGCCCCCGCCGGTGATCTTCGAGATCGGGAGTGACGGATTGCCCATCCCCGTCGCCCCCGAGTCCGGTCGCCCGGACGGGGTGGCGCCCCCCGGCGCCGGAGGCCCGGGATACACGCCGACCTCGACCCATGACGATTCTGGAACCGCCGAGCGATCTTCCCGTCCGGGAGGCGGCCGCCGCGTCGATCACGGCCCGGCGATCCACGACGTCGTCGCCGGCGACAACCTCTGGTCCATCGCAGAGATGCACCTCGAGGCGGTCAAGGGTGAGCCGCGGAGTGCGGCCGAGACCGCCGACTACTGGCTGCGGGTGGTCGACGCCAACCGAGATCGGCTCCGCTCGGGCGATCCCGATCTCATCTATCCGGGCGAGAAGGTCCGTCTGCCGGTGATCGAAGGGACCTCCTCATGACGATGTCCCACCTCGAGCCGGTGAAAGACGAGGATGATTTCGTCCTCGACGGCTCCGAACCGCGGCGCCCGGCGCCGATGGTTGCCCGTCCCGCCGCTCCTCATGAGCGATCCATCCCGCCGCGGGTGTTGGCGATCGGGGTGGCGGTGGCGATCCTGGCCGTCGCCGGAGCCGGAGCGTGGCTCGCCCGGTCGGGACGCGCAGTCGAGGCGCCTCCGGGACCATCACATCCGACGGTGGCGGTCGCCGGATTCGCCGAGCTCTACGTGGCGACGTTCCTCACGGCAGCCGGGAGCGGCGGAACGCTTGACGCCTTCACGCCACGCCGTCTCCCCGAGGATGCGATGGCGCCGAACACCCGTTACGTGACCGGGACGGCCGCCATCGCCGTCGAAGAGGTCGACGCCGGCTATTGGTCGGTGACCGTTGCCGCAGACGTCCTCGACCTCGGCGACGACGGCTACGTCCCGGCAGGGATCCAGTACTTCCAGGTGGGGGTGATCGAGGCCGAGGGCCGCCTCACGGCCCCTGCCCTGCCGGCCAGGGTGGCAGGCCCCGAAGCGGCGCCCCAAGCCCCACTCGCTCTGGTCGAAGGACCTGCCGATCCCGAGATGGCCACCCTCGCAAACGGGTTCTTCGATGCGCTGCTCGTGGGTGGATCCGAGCTCGGGCGATACGTCACACCGAGCTCGCGCATCGTCGCTGTCGTCCCTCACCCGTTCGAGTCGGTGGACGTCGACGACCTCCGCGTGGCCGAGATCGAGGGAGCGACGCTGATGAGGGCCGTGGTGACGGGAACCACGTCCGCGGGGGCGACCGAGGTGCTCGACTACACCGTGGAGATCGAGCGGAACTCGGACGTGTGGCTGGTGTCGGCAGTGTTGCCGGGCGTGCCCGTCGTGGGCGGGCCGGAAGGTGGGTGACCCTGTGATCGTCGTGCCCGCCGACCTGGTGCCGGAGGCGCTTCGTATTCGCTACGGCAGGACGCCGGCCGGGCTCGACGCGGCGACCGTGGAGAGGCTCGAGGATGCCGGGCTGCTCGTCGGCGGCCGCCTCCACCCCGTCGCCGCCGACCTCGCCGAGATCCTCGATGACCCGGCCCTCATCGTCCGAGTCGACGTCGTCGCCGGATCAAGGCGATCGAAGGCGACCGTGTGGGCGACGCCCGAGTCCGCCGTCGTCGGACGGTCGAGACCCGACGGAGCGTACGAGCTCGGTCATGCGAGGGTCTCGGCGCTGACGTTCCACATCGCCGACCTCGCCGGGGTCCGCATGCGTCCTTCTCCGCTGACCGGCGTCGTGCTCGACGCCACCGCCCGGCAGTCGCATGGCCTGAAGCGGCTCGTGTACGACGCCTCCCCTGGCCGTTTCAGCGTGAGAGCGCGCTGGCGCGACGACTCGATACACGACTGCACGGTCGACGCCGTCGACGGAGGAGCGCTCGGCTACTGGCTGGCCGGCGACGGGAAGCTGGTGGGGGCGTCGACGGGCACCGTGGTGCGAGCCATAGCCGCGGCTCTGCCGGAGAGATGAGCGAGCCCACCAGGTCTCGGCGTCCGTCGAGGTCGCCGGTCGAGCCTCAATCCGGGTCCTCACGCTCCAACGCCGCCACGACCTGGCTGATCTCCAACTCGGTGGCGCTTATCCGGGACCTGCAGAACTCGATGAGCTCGAATGCCCGCCGCACCTTCGTCGAGAGGACGTCGATGTCGACGTCATCGCGCTCGAGGTCGCCGACTATCGACTGGAGCTCCTCCATGGCGTCTCGATAGCTGGCCGGCTCGCTCATGACCCGATTCTCCCGTCGGGCAGTCGTCGCGGCAAGGGCTCTGCGATGCTCCTGATCGAGCCGCCGGCAACACGCGTCGAGAGCACATCGCCCGAGGCGACGTCGATCGGGTCGGTGACGAGCCTGCCGGCCTCCGTGGTGGTCACCGACCAGCCGCGCGCCAGGAGCCTGGTCGGGCTCTGCCCTTCCACCCGGCCGTGGATGTCTCCGAGTCTCGCAGTCGCTCTGGCGATCCGTTCGGGTGCGGCCGCTGCCAGGCGTCTCCGCATGTCCGTGGCGGCAGTTCGCTCGATGCCGGCGCGACGGCCGGCAACCGCCACCACCGAGTGCCCGGCGTCGGAGAGCCGCTCTCTGCTGGACCGCCCGGCGGCTCGGGTCGTCGTGGCGGCGCGGTGACGCACGGCACCGACCTCGACGATGGCTTGCGAGATGCGGCGCCGCGCCGCGCCGGTCACCCGCGCCGCCCGATCATCGAGACGACGCTCCTCGGCACCGAGCACTCGCAGTGCCACCCGAGACACCTTGGCCTCCCGATCTGCGAGCAGGGCAACGAAACCGGTGACGATGGATACGAGTCCCGCCGCGCAAGCGGTTGGCGTCTTGAACGACCTGGCGGCGACGCGATCGAGAACCGTCTCGTCGACCTCGTGGCCGATCCCGGTGAAGACCGGCCGCCGACAGGCAGCCACTGCCCTGGCGATCGCTTCACCGTCGAACACGGCGAGGTCGGTCTGCGCCCCTCCTCCGCGGACGATGGCGATCACGTCGACGGGTCGGCCCGACAGCGTCGCCAGGCCCGCCAGGATCGACTGCTCGGCCTCCTGGCCCTGCACCCTGACGTCGACCGGCTCGACGCACCAGGCAAACCCGCTCGCCGCCAGCTCGTCCACGAAGTCGGCGTATGCCGCACTCCCCACGCTGGTGAGCAGCCCGACGCGCAGCGGCACCAGCGGCACGGGGAGGGCGGCATTGGAGTCGACCAGCCCTTCGGCCGCCAGTGCTCGCATGAGCTGATCCCGACTGGTCGCCAGCCGCCCGAGCGTGTATTCGGTGTCGATCCACGTCATGCGCAATTGCACCGTGCCGCGGGCGGCGAAATGGCCGAGCGAGCCCCTGATGCGCACCGCGACGCCGTCCGTCATCCTCATCGCCCCGGAGCGGTTGAGCATGCGATTGACCGCCTCCTTGTCGGAGGCGAACAACGTCACCGGGAGGATGCTCTCGGGGACACTGCCGGGCTCGCCCGCATCGGCGTCGACGAGTGTGAAGTAGACGTGGCCGGATGCGGCGCGCGTGATGTCGCGGATCTCCCCTTGGACCCAGACCTGCTCCGGGAATGCGCGTGCGACCACCCGGGCGATGGCCCGGTTCAGCTCCGGCACCGTGTAGGTCGGCTCGATCACGGAGGTGAAGGTAGTTGACGCGGCGGACACCATGACCCGGGGCCTCGCCGAGGAGGGTCGCGGAGTGTCGACCGGGCGGCACTAGGTTTCGAGCATGTGGTCCAGGGTGCTCGGAAGGGTCAGGACGGCTCTCTCATCCCTCGGTACGGCGCTCCAGCGGTTCATCGCGCTGAGGCCGCCCTACAGGGGGACGGCGGCATTCCTCGTCGCCGCCGTTGCGGTCGGCGTCCTCGTCGGCCTGGGCGCTTCGCTCCTCGTGACGGCGATCGAGGTGGTCGCCGACCTGTCCGGCGAGATCGGCGACGCACTCGGGTCGACCCGGCTCGCTCCCCTGCTGCTCGTGCCCCTCGGCCTCGTGGTGGCGTGGGCGATCGCGGCACGATTCGGCAAGGAGATCGAGGGCGACGGCGTGCCCGAGACGATGGTGGGGCTATCCCTCCATGGTGGCTACCTGCCGACCCGCTCGATCGGGGCCAAGATCGCGGCGACGGCGGCAACCCTCGGTTTCGGCGGATCGGCGGGCCGCGAGGGTCCCGTCGTGCAGGTCGGGGCGACCATCGGGTCGTCATTCGCCCGATACGCCCGGTTCGGCGACGACCAGATCCGCAGCCTGATCGCGGCGGGGGCCGGCGCCGGGATCGGTGCCAGCTTCAACGCGCCGATCGCCGGGATGCTGTTCGCAATGGAGGTCATCCTCGGCGGTTTCTCGGTACGCCACCTCAATGCCGTCGTCGTCGCCTCGGTCTCGGCGGCCGTCACGACCCGCACCCTCGTCGGCGAGGAACAGCTCCTGTCCGCTCCGGCGCACTCGCTCAAGGCACCCCAGGAGCTGCTTCTCTACGTGGCGCTCGGGCTGCTGGTCGCAGCCGTCTGTGTGCTGTTCCTACGCGCCATCGGCGCCGCTGGGAAGATGGCCGCGCGCCGGGTGGGGCGACCGTGGCGTCGACCAGTCATCGGCGGGCTGCTCGTGGCGGCGCTCGCCGTCGCCGAGCCCGACCTGCTGGGCACGGGCCAGGCGGTCGTCACGTCGCTCGTCAGACTGACTGCGACCTCGGAGCTGCTGTGGGTGACACTCATCGCGGTGGCGATCGGCAAGACGGCCGCAGTGGCCGTCACCATCAACTCGGGAGGATCGGGAGGAGCCTTCATGCCGAGCCTCTTCGTCGGCTCTCACCTGGGAGCCGCCCTCGCTCTCCTCGTCGCACCGGTGTGGGGATTCTCCTCGCTCGATCCGGGCGCCTTCGCGGTCGTCGGCATGGCGGCGGCCTTCGCCGCCATGGGGAGGGCACCGCTCACGGCGATCCTGATCGTGTTCGAGATCACGGGCGACTACGGGCTGGTCCTGCCACTCATGCTCACGACCTCGCTGGCGACCTTCATCTCGGAACGGGTGCACCGCGACAGCGTCTACAGCCTGCCGCTCACGAGGCGCGGCATCCATCTGCCGCGCCATGAGGACATCGACCTCCTCGACATGGTGACGGTGGGCGAGGTGATGTCCCCGGCGACGACGAAGCTGCGCCCCGGCATGAGCACGGCCGACGTGCTCGACGTGTTCACCAAGGAGCGCCATCACGGGTTGGCGGTCGCCGATGGCGAGCGCCTGGTCGGGTTGATCACCCTCCACGACATCCAGCGGGCGGGCGGCGCCTCGGAGGACGTCCCCGTCGAGGAGGTGATGGTCGCCAGGCCCGTGACCGTGACCCCGTCGATGCCTGTGTCGGCGGCCCTGGCGAGGATGGCCGCCCTCGGGATCGGCAGGATGCCGGTGGTCGCCGAATCCGATGCCTCCCAACTCGTCGGCATGTTCCGGAGAGAGAGCGTCGTCAGGGCGTACCACCACGCTCTCGGGACCGCCACGGACCGCGGGGTGTACCGGGAGCGGCTCAAGGCCCGCCTGGCTCCCGGGGCGTCATTCTTCGAGGTGCCCGTTCCGGCGGGAAGCCCCGCAGCCGGCAAGGCGATTCGTGACTTGGTGTGGCCCGAGGACGCCACCCTGGTGTCGATCAGAAGGGGCGGATCCGTGCTCATTCCGCACGGTGACACCACGCTGTCGGTCGGGGACACGATCACCGCATTCGGCTCGGGGGACGCCAGGATCGACCTTGCCTTCGTGCTCGAGCCGAGCGACGATCCCGTCCGCTGACAGCCGCCGCCGCCCGCTACAAGGCGCCGAGCGCCGCGACCACGCGATCGACCTCGCTCGGCGTGTTGTAGTGGGCGAGCCCGACCCGGACGAGACCCCCGCTGTCGAGAACGCCTAGGTGTCGCATCACCTCGAGGGCGTAGTAGTGGCCGTGCCACACGAAGATCCCCTGGCGGCCGAGGGCCCGCGCCACGTCTTGGGCGCTCCTCCCCTCGACCCCGATGGCGAACGTCGGTGCCCTCCCCTCCATCGTCGGTGCGCCGTACAGGCGAACGCGCCGCAATCCCGCCACCCCGTCGACGAACCGGTCACCGAGCGCCGTTTCGTGACCCCGTATGGCAGCCATCGCACCGACGAGGGCGGGTCGCCGCCGACCGGGCGGTCCGTGTGAGGCGAGGTAGTCGATCGCCGCGGTGACGCCGGCGAGGCTCTCGAAGCTCTGCGTTCCCGTCTCCCACTTGCCGGGCGGGTCGGAAGGGGCAGGCCGAATCCTGACGGCCGGCACGGAGGCGAGCAATGCCAGCTTCCCGTAGAGGATGCCCGTGTGGGGCCCGAAGAATTTGTACGCCGACGCCACCAAGAAGTCACAGTCGCTCGCCGCAACGTCGATCAGCCCATGCGGGGCGTGATGGACGGCATCCACGTACACGAGGGCACCAACCTCGTGGGCACGCTCGACGACTCCTGCGACATCGACGATCGTGCCGATCGCATTGGACGCATGGGTCACGGCGACGAGCCGGGTGCGGTCGTCGAGCACGCTGTCGAACATGGCCGGCGTCAGTGACCCGTCGGAGGCATCGAAGTCGACGAAGCGGACCGTGGCACCTGCGTGCTCCGCTGCGATCAGCCACGGCGACACGTTGGCGTCGTGGTCGAGCCTCGTCACGACGATCTCGTCTCCGGGCCGCCAAGTGGCGGCGAGCGCCCTGCTAACCGACAGCGTGATGCTCGTCATGTTCTGGCCGAAGGCGATCTCGCTCGAAGACGCCGCGCCGAACAGATCGGCCGCAGCGGTTCGGGCCTCTTCGACCGCCGCCTCCGTCTCGGTGCTCGTCACGAACGGGCCTCCGAGGTTCGACCCCCCGCGCCGCATGAAGGCACTCATCGCCTCGATCACGGTCTCGACGACCTGGGTGCCTCCCGGGCCGTCGACGTAGACGGCTGGGACACCGTCCACGAGACGCGCCAGAGCCGGGAATCGTGACCGAACCGCGGCGACGTCGAAGCCCATTGGGGAGGGAACGTATCACGGCAGCCGGGGCCCCGAGAGGCAACCCGATTCGACGAGCGAGACACGCGGACGCGGCTCGCGGAGCGGGTACGGTGGCGGCATGATCGTCCCGGTGATTCTCTCCGGAGGCAGCGGCACGCGCCTGTGGCCGCTCTCGCGGCCGGCGCACCCGAAGCAGCTGTTGGCGATGGTCGACGACCGGACGATGCTGCGAGCCACCATCGACCGACTCGTCGGGGTTGCCGAGGCCGCTCCACCCATCGTCGTCTGCAACGCCGACCACCATCACCTCGTCGCCACCGAGCTCGCCGCGGCGGGACACGACCCCGACCGGGTGGTGCTGGAGCCGATCGGCAGGAACACAGCACCCGCGCTGGCAGCCGCGGCTCTGCTCGTCGATGACCAGGCGTCGCTGCTGCTGGTGCTCCCGGCCGACCATGTCGTCGAGAACGAGCCCGCCTTCAGGGAAGCAGTTGCAGCCGGCGTGCCATTCGCCGAGGAGGGTCGCCTCGTCACGTTCGGGATCGTGCCTCGCAGCGCCGAGACCGGCTACGGCTACATCGAGATGGGCGAGCCGCTCTCGGGATCCATCAGGGAAGTGGCCGCCTTCGTCGAGAAGCCGGATCTCGCCACCGCCGAGCGGTACGTCGCCGGGGGCGATCACCTTTGGAACAGCGGGATGTTCCTCTTCAGAGCCGACCGATTCCTCGAAGAGCTCGAGAGGCGGCGCCCGGACATCGTCGCCGCAGTGCGCCATGCGGTGGCGGGCGCCGTGAGGGACAACGGCATCCACCTCGACGCCACCGCCTTCGGCTCCTCGCCGAGCGATTCGATCGACTACGCCGTCATGGAGCACACCGACGCCGCGGTGGTCGTTCCCCTCGATGCCGGGTGGAGCGACGTCGGGTCGTGGTTGGCTCTGTGGGAGCTGTCGAGCCCCGACTCCTCGGGAAACGTGACGATCGGCGACGTCATCGCGATCGACATGACCGGCTCGTACGTCAGGGCGGGAGGCCGGCTGGTCGCTGCCATCGGCTTGGACGACGTGGTCGTGGTCGACACGCCGGATGCGCTGCTCGTGGCGGCCAAGGAACGCTCCCAGGACGTGAAGGGCGTCGTCGACCGTCTCCGAGCCGGCGACCGCCCCGAGGCGGAGCGCAACCGGCGAGAGCGACGCCCGTGGGGATCCTTCGAGGTTCTCGAGACGGGTTCGGGGTACCAGGTGAAGCGTCTCACCGTCTCGGCTGGTCGCAGGTTGTCTCTCCAGCGGCACCGCAATCGCGCCGAGAAATGGACTGTGGTCGCAGGAACTGGTGTCGTCACGGTCGACGAAGAGCGCACCGCCGTCTCGCGCGGTGACACGGTCTCGATCGACGTCGGCTCGGTCCACCGGGTGATGAACGATGGTGAGACGGACCTGGAGATCATCGAGGTGCAGGTAGGAAGCTATCTCGGCGAGGACGACATCGAGCGGCTCGAGGACGATTACGGAAGGAGCTGACCCATGCCTCAAACGATCGCAGCAGTCGTCGTCATCGCGCTCGTCTTCCTGGTGTTCGCCAGGCTCTCCTCCTCACGGACGAAGCGTGGCGGCGTCGACGCTCAGCCTGACCAGGTGCCGCTGCCCCGCAAGCCGGCATCGCGACGGCAGCGCAAGCTCGAGGCTTACCGTGCGGCCAACCCCGATCCCGAGATCCCGTCCATCATCGAGTTGATGCAGCAGGAGGCCGAGGAGACCGGTGTCAACGAGGTACCTGGGGGCGAGGGCATCCAGGTGCCCATCAAGCTGAGGGTCTGGAGACGCGACGCGCTCGTGCGAGAGGCGTGCACGACGGGGGTGCGGTTCGAGATCGCCGCCGGCGTCGAGCCCTCTGCGGCGACAGAGGACCAGGTCCACCTGATCTGCCTCGACCCACGATTAGGCGACAGCCCGAGAGACGATTCCGGGAACTGATCGGCGCTCGGCGGCGTTTCAGATAGGAGTCAAGGACGAACGTGAGGTCCCGGACCTCCCACCGGGACCTCACCTTCTCTCAGGCTCTTTCCCTTCCAACGCCCCTCTCTGAGGGGCGTTGTCGCGGGCAACACCCCTTTCTGGGGGCGCGTTGCCCGCGTCACGGCCCTGGAACCTGGTTGGTCCCTGGGAAAAACAGGAAGGCCCCGATGAGGGCGGCACCGATCCCTACGACGGCGACCACCACGAAAACGACCGAGATGAACGTCGCCAGCCGATCGTGACGGGGTGTCGCATCGCTCACGACCGGCAGGGTACCGGCCCCACCCGGCGGCACCGGCACCGGGTATCGTCGCGGCTCTGATGGAGGATCTCATGCAGTTCTGCGCGCACTGTGGGACGGCACGAGCCGACGACGCGAGGTTCTGCGAAGCCTGCGGGAGCACGCTGGCGTTCGACGGCACGGCCGCCAACGAAGGCGAATGCGGCCGCTGCGCCTCGGGCCTCGCTCCTTGGTGGCGGTATTGCGCGAGGTGCGGCAACGAGACGCCCGTCGCCAATCTCTCTCGATCGAAACGCGTGGTCATCGATGACCCGACGACTGCGCCGACGGAGGTCGAGGCGCCCCGCCGACAGGCGGAGCGCTTCGAACCGGTCGAGGCGCCGCGGCCTTCGGAGCACCTGCTTCCCGGCACGTTCGCCGACGTCGCCGACCGGCACGGAAGCCATCGGCGTCACCAGAGCGAGGTCGTCCGCGGCGAGATCGTCGACGAGCCGGGGGACCCCGAGTTGATCAGTCGCCAGCGAGATCCTCGCCCAGCTGCCGTGATCGATGACGAGGTCATCGAGTTGGAGAGGCTCGTCGAGGAGCATGATTGGAGCCCCCCGCTCGCGTCATCTCCCGGCGCGACTCCACCGGCCGAGCCGATTCAGGGTGGGATGCCGGCGGCCGAGGTGCCTCCCGGCGAAGCAGCCGACGCGGCGGCCGCCGTGATCCCGGAAGAGCCGCCCGCCCGGGGCGCACCCCGGCCGGAGGCTGCGGATCCCCGCACCATTGGCGCCCCCGAGCCGCAGCATGCCGTCGAGAACCACGTCGGGGGGCCCGAGACGGAGGGACAGGGGTTGATCCCCCGACCCACCGGTCGGACGATCCCGGTGCAGCGGCCCGGCGTCGATCTGGCCCGCTACCGGGATCCATACGTGACCAGCAGGTTGGCCCAACTCGTTCTCCTCGCCGTCGCCACCCTGGCGACGACCGCGACGATCGGCCTCGTCGCCCTGAACAACCGAATCGAGGATGTCGCCCGCCAGGTCCCCGAGGCTCTCGACGGAGCCGGCGACATCGCCGATCTGCTTGGTGTCTGGGTCATCCGCCCTCTGGCGGCTACGTCGGTCGTCGGACTCGTCGCCGTCATCGCGTGGACGTTCGTCGTCTACTCCAATCTCGTCGCCCTCGGCGTGAAGGACCTCAGGATCCCGAGAGGGGGCGCCGTCTGGGCTTGGGCCGTGCCCGGCTACAACCTGGCGATGCCGAAGCGCCTCATCGACGATGCATGGCGCGGCGCCGACCCGGAAGCGTGGCGAGATCGTGACTGGCGGCTGCGGCAAGGGCTGATGTGGACCAACACATTCTGGTGGTCGCTGATGGCGGCGCTCGCCCTCTCCTTCGTGGGGTGGCGGCTCACGGGGTCGACGCCGGAGACGGCCCTCGACGCCAACGGGTGGGCCATCCTCAGCTACGGGTCGCTGATCGTGTCCTGCCTCGCCGGAGTGAGGATGATCTCGGCGACATCGGCTCGCCAGAACGCGGCTGCCGAGGAAGCCCTGCGATGACGGGGCGGATCGTTGCAGTCTTCGGCGCCTCCGCCACCCATCCCCACCACGAGGACTGGGAGGCCGCGCATCGTTGCGGTGCTCTGCTCGCCGCCCGGGGCTTCACCGTTGCGACCGGAGGCTATGGAGGCATCATGGAGGCGGTTTCCTCGGGTGCGGCAGCTTCGGGAGGGCACGTCATCGGTGTCACGGCGCCCCTGGTCTTCCCCGATCGGCCGGGCGCCAACGCTCACGTCCTCGAGGAGCGGATGGCGGACACCCTCCCTCAGCGTGTCGCCAGGCTGATCGAGGACAGCGACGCGGTCATCGCCCTCCCCGGCAGCATCGGCACGCTCACCGAGCTCGTGATGGCCTGGAACACTGCATTCGTCACCCGTTTCTCAGGCTCGATGCCTCGACCCGTCGTCACCGTGGGCGACACGTGGACCCGCCTGGTCGCCCACATCGCCACCGAGCTCGCAACGGACAACGCCATCGTCCATTGTGTTGGCGACGTCGACGCAGCCGTCGCCTACGTCGTCGCCGCCACGGAGTCGGCTTGAAGGAGGCAGGGGGGCGCCTCCTACACTCGCCCGTCGCACAGCGAAGGGGAGACGCGACGATGACGAGCGGCGGGTTCTACCTCGGAGCCGAGCCGGCAGACCTCAACGACAAGTGGGAGATGCGGGCGCTGGAAGCCGAGGACGTCGAGGTCGGGCTCGAGAAGGCCGACATCACGGTGGCCGAGGTGTCGATCGCCTGGATACCACGCTGAGCCCGATCGGCGCCGGTTAACCTCCCGGCACATGCGTGAGCGCCCCGCCATCGTTCGCATCCTCGAGACCCCCGGCGCCGATGCGACGCGGATCGCCGTGACGCTCGCCTGGCAGGACGAGGAGTTCACCGGCGAGGCCGCCGGCCTGTCCGACGCGGCGCACCGGCCTCGCATCATCGGCGAGGCGACTCTGCGCGCCGTCGAGGCGGTCACCAACAACAGCATCACTTTGAGCCTCGACGCCATCGCGACAACCGACCTCGGCGAGGGCCAGATCGCCATGGCACAGGTGACGCTCGACGGCACCGACGAGCGGCTCGTCGGCAGCGCCATGGTCGGTGAGAACGACGAGGTGGCGGCGACGGTGAAGGCAGTTCTCGACGCGATCAACCGCCGGCTCGAGCGGGAGCTCTAGGGAACGCCTACTGCCGGAGCGCTCACTCTTCGGCGAGCGCCCACAGGAGGTCGCGCACCGTGACGATCCCGAGGATCTCGCTTCCGTCGACGACGGGGAGGTGTCGATACCCGGCTTCCAGGAGCCACGCAACGGCCTCGTCGACGGACACGGTCGGGGCGACCGTGTCGGGGGCTTCCGACATCCATGAGGAGACCGCCTCGTCGTCGAGGTCGGCGTCGCGGGAGACGGCGTCGACGAGATCGTGCTCCGTGATGATCCCGACGAGGTTCCGCTTGTCGACGACGACGAGACAGTCCACCCTGGCCTCGACCATCCGCCGGGCAGCTTCGGCGAGAGTCGCCTCGCTGCCGATCACCTCGGCCGAGCCACCGACGAGAGCCTGGAGCTGCAAGTCGCCTCCCGATCGCGCGACGCGGACACTAGTTGGCGGGCGAAGGCGGTGTCAGAGTCGAAAGGCCGCACGCGGTGCCGCCCGAGGCACCGTCAGAGCAGGTCTTGCTCCCTGATTCCGAACGACGGGTGGCGCAGCCTGCACAGGGCGAGCTTCTCGAGCTGCCGGATGCGCTCCCTGGTGAGGTTGAACTCCTCGCCGATCTCCTCGAGGGTGCGCGGGACGCCGTCGTAGAAGCCGTAGCGAAGGGCGAGGATCCGCCCCTCGCGCTCCGGGAGGCGTTCGATCGACTTGCGCAGGCTGTCTGCGATGTCCAGTTCCTCGGTGACCCGAACCGGGTCGACGGCGTCTTCGTCCTCGATGAAGTCGCCGAGCTGAGCGCCGTCCTCGCCGACCGGCTGCTCGAGCGACACCGTGTCGGCGACACCGAGCGCCAGCTCGACCTTGTCGACGTTGACGCCCGCCTCTTCGGCGATCTCCTCGGGCCGCGGCTCACGACCGAGCTCTGCCTTGAGGCTCGCCTGGGCAGCGCGCACCGCCGCCAGCGTGTCGTGGAGGTGCACCGGGATCCTCACGGTGCGTGACTTGTCGGCGATCGCCCTCGTGATGGCCTGCCGAATCCACCACGTGGCGTACGTCGAGAACTTGAATCCCTTGCGCCAGTCGAACTTCTCGACGGCGCGGATGAGGCCGAGGTTGCCCTCCTGGATGAGATCCAGGAAGTCGATCCCCGAGGTGTTGGCGTAGCGCCGAGCGTTGGCGACGACGAGACGGAGATTGGCGGTGAGGAAGGCGTCCTTCGCCTCGCGACCGTGGCGAACCTTGCGGCGCAGCGCCATCTCCTCGGCTTTGGTCTTGAATGCTCCGGCGTCGAGCTTGGCGAGCGCATCCTGGCCCGCCTCGATCTTCTGGGCGTAGTCGACTTCCTTCTCCGCTGTGAGGAGCTCGTACTCGCCGATGGCGGTGAGGTATTGGCTGACCAGGTCGGTCGTCAGCCTGCCGCGTTCGTCGGTCAGCTTGTTGCGGTCCCGATCGCGGCGAGATCGAGTGAGTGTGTCCCGCTCGACGCGCTCTTTCGCCTCGGCCCGCTCCCGTTGGGCGCGGTCGAGGACCTTGTCACGCGTCTTGCCACTCGATGCCATCTAAAGATCCTCCAAGATTTCTTCGACGCCTCTGCATGACGACCAGCCCATGGTCCGATGCGGCCACCACTCCCGCTTCATGCAACATTGTGAAAGGCGTCACAAAGCCCGGTTCGGTCCCAATATCACACATTCCCCGGGCTTTGTGAACCCCTCATCTGCCGAAAACCCGACGAGAAAAGGGCCTGAGGTCGAACGATTGGCCCTTCGATCGACCTGGGTTGTCCACAGGCTCGTCAACACAACGCCGCAGACTGGGGATCTCTTCCGCCCCAGGCGTCCTGCTGCCCGCCGACCTGGGGGAACCATGGCGGGTTGTCCACAGTCCGTCGGCGAGGACGCCCATGGCTACGGTGGACACATGCCGAACCGTCTGGCGCTGTCGTCGAGTCCATACCTGCTGCAACACATGGACAACCCGGTCGATTGGCACGAGTGGGGCGACGAAGCGTTCCAGAAGGCCAGGGACAGCGGTCGTCCCCTCCTCCTCTCGATCGGGTACTCGGCGTGTCACTGGTGCCATGTCATGGCGCACGAATCCTTCGAGGACGACGCCACGGCGCAGTTCATGAACGAGCGTTTCGTGAACGTCAAGGTCGACCGTGAGGAGCGTCCCGACGTCGACAGGGTGTACATGGACGCCGTGCAGGCGATGACCGGCCAGGGCGGCTGGCCGATGACGGTGTTCCTCGACCACGAAGGGCGGCCCTTCTTCGCCGGGACGTACTTCCCGAAGCGGCCCATGGGACACCATCCGGCCTTCATGCAGGTGCTCTCGGCCATCGACGACGCCTGGCGCAACCGCCGGGAGGAGCTGGGCGAGCAGGCCGACCGGCTGACGAGGGCGGTCCGCTCTGCGATCCCGGCCGCCCCCGAAACCCCGGGCACCGAGATCGTCGAGCGCGGCATCCAGGAGCTGGAGGCGTCCTTCGACGCCGAGCACGGCGGATTCGGGGGGGCCCCCAAGTTCCCGCAGGCGCCGAGCCTGGAGCTGCTCCTGCGAGCGGCCGCGCTCGGGATCGGCGGCGGCCCGGCGGTGGCGCCCATGTTGCGAACCACCCTCGATGCGATGGCAGGGGGCGGGATCTACGACCACGTCGGCGGGGGTTTCGCCCGCTACGCCGTCGACCGAAACTGGCTCGTTCCCCACTTCGAGAAGATGCTGTACGACAACGCCATGCTCGCCAGGGTGTATGTCAGGGCCTCGCAGGTGCTGGCGGAGCCCCGCTACGCAGACGTTGCCCGCCAGACCCTCGACTATCTGCTGCGGGACCTGCGGCACCCGGAAGGGGGGCTCTACTCCGCCGAGGACGCAGACTCGGAGGGTGTCGAGGGCAGGTTCTACGTCTGGAGCGCGCAGCAGGTCGCCGAGGTCCTCGGCGCACAGGCCACCGCCTTCGCCCAGGCGTACGGCGTGACGACCTCGGGCAACTTCGAGGGCGCCAACATCCTCCACCTCCGGGACGTCACGATGAGCCGCACTGCCTTCGGTGAATCGCTGCAGCGGCTCTTCGAAGCGCGAAGCCTCCGGGTGAAGCCCGGCCTCGACGACAAGGTGATCGCCGCATGGAACGGGTTGGCGCTGCGCGCCTTCGCCGAGGCGGGCGCCGTGCTCGACGAGCATCGGTACGTGGATGCGGCTGAGTCGATCGCACAGTTCGCAGTGACCCACCTCGTCGACGGGGAGGGAAGGCTGGCACGATCGTGGCGAGCAGGAAGACGGGGGCCCGCCGGGTTCTGCGACGATCACGGCGCGCTCGCCATCGGGATGCTGACGTTGTACGCCGTGACCGGCGAAGAGCGATGGTTCACACACGCGCAGCGCCTCACCAATGACATGGTCCGCCTCTTCGAGGACCCGGATGGGGGGTTCTACGCGACCGGGACGGATGCAGAGCCGCTCATCACACGCCCCAAGAACGTGATGGACAACCCAACGCCCTCGGACAACACGCTCGCCGCCGAGGCGCTGCAGCTCATGGCCGCCTACACGGGCGAGGCGCCCATGCGGGAATCGTACGAAGGGGCGCTGCGAGCCGCCGGCCACGTCGCCGCCAGGTACCCGTCGGCGGCGGGGCACCTGCTCGCCGTCATGTCGAGCGACCCGCCACGTGAGGTGGCGATCGTCGGCTCCGGAGGGCTCAGGGCCCGCCTCGCCGCCGTCGTCTGGTCCCGTTTCAGACCAGACTGCGTCGTCGCCATCGGCGACGCCAGATCGCCGACGTCCGTGCCCCTGCTCGAGGGCCGGACGCCGGTCGACGCCGAAGCGTCCGCATACGTCTGCCGGGACTTCGTGTGCGACCTGCCCGTGTCCGATCCGGGCGAGCTCGCCGCCAAGCTCGACGAAGATGCGCTTGCGAGTGGCACACCGCTCGTAGAGTGATCGGTCGTGATCGACATCTCCACCGGCCAGTGCATCTATTGCGGCGCCGAGAGGCGCCGCGACGCCATGCGCTGCCCACACTGCGAACGAATGTGGCCTGACAGGACGGTCACGGCCATCCGGATCGACCTCGACGACGTCTCGGAGGCCGAACAGGTGCGCGCCGGGGCCGGGCCCGTGCCGCAGCAGCCGGCGCCGAAGCGGGCGGCCCGGATCTGGGTGCCCGTCGGAGTCGCGGTGGCGGCCCTCGGTGCGTATCTCGTCTTGTTCGGGCTGATCCTCGACGGCGGCCCTCCCGACGAGGACGCCGCACCGCAAACGACGCTGCCCTCCCAAGAGACCTCGCCGGCGACGGCGAGCCCGTCCGAGCCGTCGACGACGGCCGCGCCGACGACGGCGGCGCCGACGACGACCGTGCCTCCGACCACGACGGCGACCACGTTGGCACCCATCGAAGCCGTGGGCGACGCCATCCCTATCGATGAGCTCTCGCTGGGGGCATTCGCGCTCGGGCCCCTCGACATAGGCTCGCCGGCCCACGACGCCGTCGGAAGGCTCGTCGCGACGTTCGGTCAACCCGACGCCGTGATAGAGACTCTCGACGCCTCGGTCGGGCTCTGTGACGGTGTCGCGGGTCGGCTGGTCTCGTGGGGTGGACTCGGACTCGTGCTCGCCGGCGATGGCGAGGCGGAGGCATTCGCCGGCTATCGCTTGGAGCTCGACGCGGACGACGGGCCGACCAACGGGTTGCGAACCCTTTCCGGGCTGGGCCTCGGCGACACGTGGGAGCAGGTCGAGGCGATCTACCCGACCGCCACCGGGGTCGACATCGGCGGTGCGCCCGGTTTCATCGTGTCCCGCTCGAGCGACGGCATCACCCTCATCTGGGGGAGCCTGGCTGAGTCCGGTTCGACCGCACTCGTGACGGGTATCCACTCACCGAGGCCGTGTGACGGCGGCCCGACGCCGTGACGGGGTGCTCCGGGCTCGGCGCGTACGACCCGACGGCGGATATGATGCCTCCCGGGCGTCCTCCGGCCAGGACGCTCCTCTTTCGTTGAGAAGTCGGAGATTGGCTGATCACATGCCGCGCTGGCACCGAATGTTTCGGCTCCCGAACGTTCTCTCCGTCGCGCTCGGCTTGCTCGTCGGCTTCCTGCTCGCGTCGTACTGGGAATCGCATGTGGGCGCCGCGGCCGCCGCAGCCATCGGGGGGATCGTCACCGCTCTCTCATGGCTCGCCTGGTGGCGATACGCCTCCGGGGCGCGCATCGCCGACGAGTTCGAAACGCCGCCGCTCGGGATCATTCGCAGGTGGGACCACGGACCCGCGCCGACCCTCTCTGCCCAGGACTCGGACGTCGCCCAGGCATACCACGAGGCCGCAGAGCGCCTCGAGGCGATGACGCACGGCCAGGTCATCCTCGTCATGGCGGCGGCTCCGGGTCAGGGGGCGACCACGGTCGCGATGAACCTCGCCATCGCCGCCACCCAGGGAGGGCGTCGTGTCGTGCTCATCGACGGCGATCCCTCCCGACGCGGGTTGTCCCGCTTCGGACACACGGGGGCCGCTCCCGGGCTCATCGACGTGGCGGCCGGGCGAGCGTCGCTCGTCGAGGCCTCTCGGATGTGGGACCTGGCCCCCGGCGTGCGGCTCCCGTTCATCCCGGCGGGGAGCCCGGTCGGGCTGACCCCGACGACGCTCGGCAGCAAGGAGATGGCGGAGGCCATCGACGTGCTCAGCGAAGGCTCGGACCTCGTGCTGATCGACACTCCCCCCGTTTCGTGGGACGGCAACGTCGGACCGCTGGCGGCACACGCCGACGGGACGGTGCTCGTCGTGACCGAACGGACGGCTCCCTCGACCGTGAGCAGCACGGCGTCCCGGCTCGCCGAGGCGGGAGCCCCGGTCGCCGGGTTCTTGGTCAACAAGGCGGAGGAGACGGCCGAAGGCCTCGGCTGGCCGTGGCGCAGGGTCGCCAAGCGGGTGACGGCGACGTTCGCGGTCGCCCTTCTCGGGTTCATCTCCTACAACGCCTTCCAGATCTGGGACTCGTGGCGCTCGGTGGCGCGCGACCAGCTCGACGTCGCCGCGGCCGCCGCAGTCTTGCCGCTCCCCGGCGGGGGGGCAGTCCACGACGAGGTGGGCGGGGACATCGCTGCCATCGTGACCGGGGAGCCGACCAGGCCAGAGGTCTTCCAGTCATTCCTCGTCGTCGGGAGCGACGCCGGCGGGGTCAGGGCCGATGTCATCACCCTGCTGCTCGTCCCTCCGGACGGCGACCCTGCCATCGTCTCGATCCCACGCGACCTCTACCTGCCGAACCGCTGCACACAGGGGTACGAGCGCATCAACGCCAGCCTGGCGGCGTGCGGTTCCATCAACGGCCCGACGATGCTGGCACTCGCAGTCGAGGACTACACCGGGATCGAGGTCGACCACTTCGCCCTCTTCGACTTCGACGGGTTCGAACGGATCATCGACGCCGTCGGCGGCGTCCAGATCTGTGTCGACCACCAGGTGCGGGACTCACGCTCGTTCCTCGACCTCCCCGCGGGGTGCACCACCGCCTCCGGCGCCCAAGCGCTGAGCTGGGTGCGGTCGAGGAGAACAGAAGAGCTGGTGGACGGCGCGTGGCGCAGGATGCAGGGAGTGAGCGACCTCACGCGCAACTTGCGGCAGCAGGACGTGATCCTGGCGATGTTCTCCAAGATGAAGACGTTCGGGTCGATCTCGGACCTCACGAGGACGGTGCGGAGCCTCACGAACACGTTCACGCTCGACACCCAGCTCGGAATCTCGGACGCCATCTCGCTCGCCTGGAGCCTGCGCGGCATCGATCCCCGGACGGTCACGCGAATCGAGATCCCGGTGCGAGACTTCACGACCTCGAGGGGAGCGAGCGTGCTCGTCCCGACGACGCCCTTCCGTGAGCTCCTGGCACCCGTCTTCCCCGACCTCGACCTCCAGGCCCTGTGACGGCGCCGTCGTGGCCGGAGGACCTGCCGAACCGGCCCACTCCGCCCCGATGTCATAAGATACGGGCCCCGAGTCGGACCCCGCGGAGCCGGAACACATGAGCGACAACGATTTCGAGGGTTTCGACCCGTACGAGGGCCTGACCGACCTGACGGGCGGCGAGCCCCTCCCGTCGCTCGAGCCTGGTCACGTCCCCCCGGCTGCTCCACCGCGTTCGCCGCTCCTCACGGGGCTGATCGTCGCCCTGCTCCTCGTGGTCGTCACGGTCGCCCTCTTCCAGCTCCTCGGTGACGACGGCGAGGGCGCCGCGGCAGGCTCCACCACTACGACGGGGTCCCCGGATACGTCGGGAAGCGGGGGCGAGACGACGACGACCGAGG
The DNA here is from genome assembly GCA_036396535.1 of Acidimicrobiia bacterium. NCBI lineage: Bacteria > Bacillati > Actinomycetota > Acidimicrobiia > Acidimicrobiia bacterium. The sequence continues at coordinate 145,934 of DASWKR010000035.1, forward strand.
CGACGTCGACGACAGGCGGCGACACGACCACCACGACAGGCGCCCCAGGTGCGGTCACCCCGTACGAGCCGAGAGGTGAGCCGCTGACGCTCGACAACCTGACCCTGGCAGCCGACGCCATCGGGCCGATCGAGCTCGGTCAAGCAGCCGAGCGTGCCGTCGGGCGACTCGTCGCGTCGCTCGGCGATCCGGATGAGGACACTGGGCCGATCGTCTCGACGGGCGCCTACGGGACGTGCGAGGGATCGATGGTGAGGATCGTGCGGTGGGGCGCCCTCGCAGCCGTCGTGGTCATCGATGACAACGGCGACGAGATCTTCGCCGGGTATCGGGTCGACCTCGCCTACGAGGACGCATTCAGCTCCGAGACGGCCGATCTCGAGACGTTGTCCGGCCTCAGACCCGGCAACTCCATCAGGAGGATCGAGGAGGTCTATTCCGAGTTCGACCGACGATTCGTCGTCGACCCGGAGGTGGGGGACGCCTTCGAGCTGTATGGCACATCCGGAAGCCTGCTCTTGTGGGGTCCCATCACCCAGCCGGACACGGGGGTCGTGAGGGGGATATTCTCGCCGGACGCCTGCGACAGGTTCCAGTAGCGGGAAGCCGGAGGTCGCCGGCGGCGGAGCTTCACGAATCAGGCTCCCGGCAGGGAACTTGGGGCCGGAGAGCCCGGACTATCCTCGGCCGTCATGTACGGCGCCCAACGCAGCCGCCTGCGTCCAACGGTCTACGGCGCGCTCGCAGGAGGTCTCCTCGGCCTCAGCCTCATGGTCCTGTTCACAGGCAAGTTCGCCATCGGCTCGATCGATGCGGTGCTCCTCGATCGATCCGGGCCCAGAGCACGACCCGAGTTCGTCGTCAGCAGCGGGGGCCTCTACCTCCTCATCGTGGTGGCGGCGGTTGCAGGAGCGCTCGCGGTCGCCGGGATCATCTATGCGTTCGGGCGGGAGTCCGAGCCGATGGCAAGGCGATTCTCGCTGGCGTCGATGCTGCCGGTCGCGGCCGTCACAGGCGCCGTGTTCGGCTACGGCACGATGCGAGCCGGCTTGGGGGCGGTTGCCGACATCGACCTCGGCATCGTGACCGTCTCCACCTACCGGATGGCTGTTGTCATCTCGATCGCCGGCGTGGTCACAGGCGGAGTGACCGCCAACGTCGTCGATGCACTCGCCAGGCCGGCGACGCTGGGCCTCGAAGGAGAGGCTCTGCCCCAGAGCCTCGGGGCGTTTCTCGGTGAGATGCAACGCGCCGTCGGAAGCCCGATGGTGTCCGTCGTCGTCCTCGCCGTGTTCGCCATCGGCCTCTCTCAGCTGCTGCTCGCCATCGAGGGGACCGCCGCCGTTGCCCTCTTCGCCGTGGTCGGAGCCGTCGTGCTCGCAGGGGCCACCCTCGCCGCCTATCGACCCTGGGATCGGCCGAGAGGCTGATCGAGCCCTCCGCAGGGGGGCGCTACGAGGCGTCATCGACCTCGACGGCTACGAGTGCTCCTCCACGCTCCGTGTACCTGACCCGGACGGGCTCCCCGCTGGTGAGATGGGAGCGAAGGTGCCCGATCGAGCCGCCGTGGCCGAACAGAAGCCCGTCATCGGGAACGAACGAGCGGGACGTGCCGTCGGCGGACCGTACCGTGAAGGACTCGACGCTCGTGATGTCACCGACGACGTCGACCACTATCCCCTCGGCCGCTCCAGGCGAGGCGCCGCGGGCGGCGACGACGTCCGCCGCGTCGTCGACGCCCGCGGCGGCTACGACGAGCCACACGACGAGAGAGAGCGCCGCCACCGCAGCACCGACCAGGACGAACAGACGTCGACGGCTCACTGCGTTGCGCTCACTTGACCTGCGGGCGATCGCGTCCTGGATGCGACGTCACGGGCCGTCGCTACGGGCTCGATCGACGAGTCTCGGCACTAGCCTGCCACCCTGCGCGGAGACGAGAACCGCTGCTCCTCTGCGTACCAGCTGAAGAACACCCAGGCGATGGCGGTCCACAGGATGAGCCCGCCGCCGAGCTTCATGATGAGCCCGGCGATGACCTGATCCGTGTGAGCCGAGATCCCCCAGAGCCTCGGGAACGTCTCGTAGACGCGATACAGGGGCGAGTCGCCGAGAGTGAGGAACGAGGCCGGAACCGTCGGGACGAGGGACTGCAGGAAGAGGTAGCCCATCTTCCCGAAAGGCTGGAGCTCTGGCAGGTCGGGGATCGGATCGATGACGGGGAACCACATCAGCACCGCGGTGGTGAACAGGGCGGCGTGGGCGACGAAGTGGAAGGCGCTGCTCGCCAGCATGGCGTCGACGACGCCCGGTGCATGGAGAAGCCCGAGGGTGGCGTTGAAGGCGACGAGGGCGACGATCGGCTTGGTGAGAACCCGGAGAAGGGGAAGCGCAGGACGCAGCAGCGCCCGCAACAGCCACCACGGGGTCCCGAGCAGGAGGAGCGGTGGCGTGACGAGGCTCAGCACGAGATGCTCGGTCATGTGGAACATGAAGAGGGAGCGCTCGCCGATGTCGTGCACCGGCCACGCCGAGACGAGCGCCAACGACGCCACCCCTGCGTAGAAGAAGAAGCGCTGCCAGGTCGTCACGGCCACCTCACCGCGAGGGGCGAGCGGTGCACGCAGCCGTTTCAGGCCCAGCTCGTATCCGATGATCAAGGCGAAGGCGACTCCGACGATGTCGAGATGAACGTGAAAGGGGGCGATGTCGCCGAAGGAGGCCTCAGCCGCAGCGATCATCTGAGCCCTCATCGCTCACAACGCCGTGAACGTGAGCAGCACCACGATGAACATCGTGAGAGCCCCGAAGAGGCCGACCAGGAACAGGTTGCGATAGAGCGGCTTGTCGAAGCGGAGATGCATGAAGAAGGCGACGACGGCCGCGAACTTGACCGAGCCGAGAACGATGAGGAGCAGGATCCTTGGAGTGCCGTCGAACGCAGACAGGTACGGCACCGTAACCTCGATGGCCGTGATGAGCGCCAGGATCGCCGCGATCATCCAGTACTGCGCCGGGGTCGGGTGATGGGTGGTCGTCTCGCTCGTCATCGTCAGATCTGGAGCAGGTAGACGACGGTGAAGATGACGATCCAGACGATGTCGACGAAGTGCCAGTAGAGCCCGATCAGCTCGACGTTGAGCCCTCGATCGGCGTACAGGCGCCCGCTCAGCGACAGGAAGAACATCGCCAGCAGGAGGATGACCCCGATGGCGACATGGGCGCCGTGGAACCCGGTCAGCATGAAGAACGACGACCCGAACGGGCTCGTCGTCAGCGTGAGCCCTTCGTGGACGAACTCGGTGAACTCGAAGATCTGGCCCGCCAGGAAGGTGGACCCGAGTAGGGCGGTCCCCGCCAGCCAGATGCGCGCCTGGCGCATGTCGCGGCGCTCGAAGGCGTTGTGGGCCAGCACCATCGTCAGCGAGCTCATCAGCAGGATGAACGAGCTGGCCGACGTGAACGGCACGTTGAAGAGCTCCGCTCCCGGGCCCTCTCCCGTCGTGTTCCTATAGAGGAGGAACGTCGAGATCATCGCACCGAAGAACACGCACTCCGACCCGAGGAACACCCACATGGCGGTCTTGCGGATGGGATGGACGTCGTGGTGGTCGGCGTCGTGCGCCCCCGGCAGATGCTCGGCGGCCGACTGGGTCGACATCAGTGCCCCGGCTCTTTGGCGACGGGCTGGAGCGACCACCCGAACAAGCCCCACACCGTGATCAGCGAACCGAGCCCGACTGCGATGAAGCCCCATGGGATGTAGACGAGCCCCGCTCCCGTGATGATCAGCCCGAAGGCCGAGAGCGCCGGGTAGTAGGACGGCGACGGCATGTGGATGGACCCGCGCTCGGCGCCGCCTCCCGTATCGACGGCGGCCTCCGCTCCCGAAACCGCCGGCATCGGCACCGCTCTCCCGTCTTCGTCCTCGGCGTACTTGCGGTGCCAGAAGTCGTCGAGGGAGTGCACGACCGGGATCTCGTCGAAGTTGTGGACCGGCGGCGGTGAGGAGATGGACCACTCGAGCGTCCTCCCGTCCCATGGGTCGTCCCCTGCGATCTCTCCCTTCTTGAGGAAGTGGCTCCTGACGATGTTCACGGCGAACACGACGAACGCCACGAAGATCGTGAACGCCCCGATGGTGGCGATCAGGTTCCAGAAGTCCCAGCCGAGGCCTTCGCCGTACCGATAAGTGCGTCTCGGCATCCCGTTGAGGCCGAGGATGTGCATCGGCCCGAAGGTGAGATTGAAGCCGATGAGCATCAGCCAGAAGTGGACCTTGCCGAGCCGCTCGTCGAGCATGCGGCCGGTCCACTTCGGGAACCAGTAGTAGACGCCGGCCACGTACCCGAACACGGCCCCCCCGAACAGCACGTAGTGGAAATGGGCGACGACGTAGTACGTGTCGTGTTGTTGCGAGTCGGTGGGGACGATCGAATGGGTGACGCCGGACAATCCCCCGATGACGAACATCGCGATGAAGCCGAGCGCGAACAACATCGGCGTCGAGTACCGGATTCGTCCCCCGAGCGTCGTCCCGATCCAGTTGAAGATCTTCACGCCCGTCGGCACGGCGATGATCATGGTCGATATACCGAACCCGGCCTCGGCGATGGGGCCCATCCCGGAGGTGAACATGTGGTGCGACCAGACGCCGAACCCGATGAAGCCGATGGCGGCGCCGGAGAACACCACGAACGGATACCCGAAGAGCGGCTTGCGTGAGAAGACGGGCAAGACCTCGGAGACGATCCCCATCGCGGGGAGCACGAGCACGTAGACCTCCGGATGCCCGAAGATCCAGAACAGGTGCTGCCAGAGCAGAGGATCACCGCCGGCGGCTGCCTGGTAGAAAACCGCCCCGAAGTTGCGATCCAGGAACAACTGGAACAGCCCGATCCCGACGGCGGGCAATGAGAAGATGAGCAGGAACGCCACGACCAGGGACATCCACGCGAACACGGGCATGCGCAGCATGGTCATCCCGGGAGCCCGCATCGTGAATGCGGTCGCGATGAAGTTCGCAGACGCTGCGATCGAGGCGACACCGAGAAGCTGCAGCCCGACAGCCCAGAAGTCCATGCGCACGACCTCGGTGAGCTCCGTGGACAGCGGCGCATACCCGACCCAAGCCCCGTCCGGCGCCCCTCCCAGCAGGAACGACGAGTAGATGAGGAGCCCGGCGAACAGGAACAGCCAGTAGGAGAAGGCGTTGAGGCGCGGGAAGGCGACGTCTCGGGCGCCGAGGAGGATCGGGAGGAAGTAGTTGGTGAAGGCCGCCGCGATCGGCATGATCACCAGGAACACCATCGTCAGCCCGTGCATGGTGAACAGCTGGTTGTAGGCCTCCGCCGTGAGGATGCTCTGGTTCGGCCCGATCAGCTGGAGCCGGATCAGCAAGGCCTCGATGCCGGCGATGAAGAAGAAGACCCCGGCGGTGACCCCGTACAAGAGACCGATGCGTTTGTGGTCCACGGTCGTGATCCAGGCCCAGACCCCTTTCGGGCCCTGTGAGCCGAGCACGACCGCTTCGGTCGTCACCGCCATGTGCAGATCACCTCCTCCTCATGGTATCGCCGGTCGAGACGGTTCAGGCCTCCGGTCTTCATCAGTCCCAAGCTCGCAGGAGCGACACCAACGCGTCGATCTGCGCCTCGGTGAGGCCGTAGTCGGGCATTCCGAGTATCCGGCCGGATTCGAGGTCGTTGAACTCGGGATGCATCGGCTTGATCGAGCTCGGGTCGTCGATCCACCGGCGCAGCTGCTCGTCGGTGTTCTCGAAGACCGCCCCGCCGAAGTAGCTGCGGCTCGAGAAGTGCGTGAGGTCGGGGGCCAGTCTCGCTCCCTGGATGCTGAGCAGGCCATCGGCGTCGACGACGGTGGCTTGGTGACACGTCGTGCACACCTGCGTGAACGTCTCGTAGCCCGCCGCGCCGAGCTCGTCCGCCGGGACGACGCCCGGTTCGAGCTGTTGAGCCACCCATTCCTCGTAGCCCGCCTGGTCGTCGACGAACACCTTGACCCGCATGTCGGCATGGGCCAGCCCGCAGAACTCGGCGCACTGCCCGGGAATCGGCTCGCCGGGGGGGGTCGGCTCGTCGGCCTCGAGTGTCAGCGTGGTGATGCGACCCGGGACGACGTCGCGTTTTCCATTGAGGGGAGGCACCCAGAACGAGTGGATCACGTCAGCCGAGGTCATCGTGAGGTTCACCACCGTGTCGACGGGGATGTGCAGCTCGTTGGCCGTGATGAGCGTCCTGCCGTCATCCGTCACCTCGTTCGGGTACTCGAACTCCCACCACCACTGGTGGCCCGTCACCGTGATCTGCAGGACGTCGTCGCCTTGCGGCACGGCCCGGACCTCGAAGAGCACCTGCAGCGTCGGCACGGCGAGCACCGCCAGCAGAACCGCAGGCAGGATGGTCCATGTGATCTCGAGGGCGGTGTTCCCGTGGACCTGCTTCGGCTCGCGCTCGTCCCCCTTGCGCTCCCGGTAACGGATCATCGAGTAGAGCATCCCCGCCATGACGATCGCGAACACGACGGTCGCCAGCACGAAGACGAGCTTCCACAGGTCGTCGATCTGGCGCGCCACCGGGCCCTGTGGCTCGAGCGACGACTGGGGACCGGAGCCGGAGCAGGCGGAGACGGCTGCGGCGAGGGCGGTGACTCCGAGGGCTGCCGAGCGGCGGCGAGGCGACCCGGTTGTCCTGTGCTCGCTCAAATCCTCTCCTGGCGCCGCGCTGAGCCGGCGGGAATCGTACCTATGGCCGTGACGTGAATGAAATCATCGCCCGCCGCCCTCCGCAGGCGGAAACGAAGCCCCCGCGGCCTGTCAGGGCGCCAGCAGGGCGGTGAGCTCCTCGGACGCCACGACACCCTCGAAGCGGCCGATGATCGTCCCCTGCTCGTCGGTCACGAAGATCCAAGGCTCGGATGGCAGGCCGAACGCCACAACCGAGGGCGCCAGAAAGCTCGGGTCGTCCGGGGAGAATGCCGCGTCGTCGAACCCGGTGTACACCTCGACGTGGACGAAGTTCACGTCTGGGTGCTGCGGGGCGACGCCTTTCACGACCTCGAGCAGGGGGCCACACGCCTCGGTCCTGCAGAACGCAGGAGTCGAGAACGTGATCACGCTCTTGCGACCCGACGCCAGCGCTTCATCGATCGACTGCTCGTACAGCCGATCGAGGGGCTCGGGATCCGTCGTCAACTCGTCGATCGGCAGGTCATCGAGCGTCGGGCTGGCGACGGACGGAGCCGTTGAGCCCAAAGCGGGTGCCTGGGTCTGTTCCCGCACTGTGAGCGCGGTCACCCCGGACGGCCCGGAGCTCGGGATCACAGTCACCGTCCAGGTGCCGACGACGTCGAAGTCGAACTCGGCCCGGTAGAGGCCGACCCCCGGGACGATCGACGTGTAGATCCCTTCGGCGCGCTGCGTCGCATCCGAGTCTTGCTCGGGCGCCACCTCGATCGTGACCGGATCGCCCTCCGACCCGAGCCGCGAGTTGTCCGGGCCTACGACGCCGACCAGGACCCGGTAATGGCCGATCCCGACATCGGACGCCGCTTGGACCGGGAACCAGCCTTCCGGGAACGGCCCGCCGCCGGAGCCGCCACACGCCCCTGCGACGAGTGCGGTCGCCAGGAGGGCGCCGAGCATCGACCTCATACGGTGCACGGCTTGACGATAGGTGACCACCCGGGCGCCCTCCGCCGCCGGTGAGGTTCGCACGCCGGTCCGACCGATCCCAGCGACGGCGTCAGGTGTTGATCAGCTGATCGACTTCGTCCGTCGACCGGAAGGACCCGAGGACGTCCGTGATCGCCTCCCATAGCTCGACGACGGCCCAGAAGAGCACACGCAGGAGCACGAGGAGGATGACCACGGTGAGGGCGGCCCGTATCCAGTACAGCCAGTTCTTCGTCGGGTCGAACAGCAGGTGGAACGGGTTCGTCAGCCTGAAGTTCGGATCGGTGTCGGGTGTCTCTTCGACGGCGACGGCCGTCGAAGGGCTTCCGCTGGCGGCCGCGACGGCGCTGCCGGGGTGAGCGGCGGCGATCGGCGGTCCGATGGTCTCCGTGGGCAGGTCTGCGAGAGGGGTGTCGGCCGTCGCCGCCGACGCCGAGTGCACCACGATCTCGTCCGCCCCGGGGTACGGGGGGACCGTGTCGACCGCCGCCTCCACAGGTGGGGCGACGTCCTCCTCGTCGACCCTCGCCTCGGCGTCGTCAGCCAACGATGCCGGCTCTGCAGCGTCCTCGTCGGCCTCGGCTCCCTCAGCCTCGGCATGGCCGGCGTACGCCTGGATCTCGGCGAGCTCGATCAGATCCAGGCCGTCGTGCAAATACTCGATGTCATCGGCTTCCGGGCCGGCCTCGCCGGCGTCGTCGGCTTCGATGGCCGACTCCGTGTCGACTTGCGCCTCAACCTCCGCCTCAACAGTCGACTCCGCGTCGGCATCCGCCTCGACATCGACCTCGGAGTCCGCCTGGGTATCCGGCTCAGGCTCACCGGCTTGCCCGGCCTCGGCCTCGACCTCCACTTCGGCCTCCACCTCGGCCGCCCCGGCGTCCGCCTCGGCAGCCGCGTCCGGGGCTGCCGGGGGCTCTGCCTCGACGGGCCCGAGCGCGGCAGGCTCGAGCGGCGCATCCTCGGACGGGGCATCCTCGGACGGGGCATCCTCCAGCGCGGCGGCCTCGAGGGCAGCCAGGCCGGACAGGTCGGAGCGATCGAGGGAGAGCGCCTCCGCCAGCGCTTCGAGCATGTCGCTCCCCGGTAATGCGGCGCTGCGCTCCCAAGAGCGCACGGCGGCTGCGGTCTGCCCGAGCTTCGTCGCCAACTGGCCGAGCGAGAAGCCTCGGGCGAGCCGGCTCTCGCGAATGAGGTCACCGAGTGTCTGGGTGTCTTCCATGGGAGCCTGGGCAGGATATCCGAAGCGGCCGAGTATCACGGGTCAGGCGCCCCGCGATGCGGAAGACTGCTCGCCGCTCTCCGCCCGGGCGTCAGTCGCGGAGGGTTCCGAGGATGTCCTTCATGAGCAAGACAAGATGGAGGTCGTCCGTCGGTGACCGCTCGAACTCGGGGATGAGATGGAGGTAGAAGTCGCGGGCCTGCGGTGTCTCGGCGTGAACCAGCAAGCCCCGGCATCCGATCTCGGTGCCGAGTTGCGCCGTCCGGCTGATGGCGTCGGCGAGGAGACCGGCGCCGAGCCCGCGGCCTTCGTGTTCGATCGACACCCCGAGGCGAGCCAGCAGCGCCACCGGGTGCGGATAGCGGCCGGCGCCTCTGCGAACTCGGGTCGGAGCGTCCTCGATGGAGATGCTGGCCATCGACCAGGCGTAGTAGGCCACCACCCCATCGCTGCCCGCCGGGGTGACGACGAGCACCTTGGCCGTGCCGGCGGCATGCGCCTGGCGGGCGTGGTGACGCATCCACTCCGTGTGCCCGTTGGACCGGCACTCGAAGTCATCGACGACGTCATCGGCCTCGAGCATCCTCGGAGGTCGATACGGTGGCGTCACTCGTCGGTGAACGGCGACGGCCGGGCCATCAGTTCACGGAGCCCGGCGAGGCTACGCGCCGGACGCCGGTTGATTACCTCCCACGCCTGCTGAGCCTCTGCTCCCAAGCTGAACTCGGTGCGATCGGCCAACACTCGCAGCGACGCGGTGGTCAGATTGGTGATGACGAACTCCGTGATATCGGTTCCCGACAACGCCACCGCCCGGTCGATCAGGGCACGTTCCTCGGGGGTCGTTCGCACTTCGAGACGCTCACTCCGTGTTCGCCTTGTTTCGGGCGCCATACTGCTCCTTGTGTACGGCCAATGTACGGCCACTTACTCATCCTGTCGACGCCGACTCCTCCGAGTCGTCGACTGTCTGCGCCCCGGCTCACTTCCAGACAGCCGCCGAGCAACGAGCGCCGACGTGCCTGATTTTGCTCGAGTGATTCTCCCGCGCGCGCCCCTATCGCGCCCGGGCGCGCCCCGAAGGGCTCGGCGACTGCGACCCGATGGACGAACCGAGAATGGCGGAGGCGGACGGGAATCGAACCCGCCAGGGGGCTCTCACCCCCTCTACGGTTTTGAAGACCGCGGGACCCACCAGGCATCCTGACGCCTCCGGGTGGGAGCGTACCCGTGAGATTCGCCCTGTTCGGCGAGCTACTGGTACACCAGCCACATCCGCTAAGTTGATGGCGGCAGGGACCAACGACTGTGCCAGGGATTTGTGATGGCCGAAACGAAACTGATGGTGTGGATCGACCAGGATCTCTGCACGGGCGATGGGATCTGTGAAGAGATCGCGCCCGATGTGTTCGTCGGTCGGGATGACGGCCTCTGGGTCGTCAAGGAGGAGGCCTCCCACTTCGGCACGACCATCGTGTTCGACGGTGTCGATGGCGATGGACACGGGCCGGAGGGGGCCCGCGGGGTCGCCAGAGTCCCCGATTCGCTCATCGACGTGGTGGTGGAGGCAGCCGAGGAATGCCCCGGCGAGTGCATCATGATCGAGCCGTACTCGGCCGAGATCGTCGCCGGCCGGGGCGCCTGACCGATACGCGTCCGGTCGCCCGGCACGTTTCGACTGAGCTCCCTCGACCTCAGCCGGTGATGTAGCTCTCGAGGTCTTGGATCATCGCTTGCTGCCACTCGATGATCGCCCGCACGACGTCGCCGATGGAGACCAGACCGACGACACGGCGTTCCTCATCCACGACCGGGAGGTGGCGGATCCTCTTGTCGGTCATCAGGTTCATGCATTCGCCGAGCGTGCTCGTCGACGTGACCGTCACCACGTCCGCCGTCATGATCTCCGAGACCGCCGTCTGCTTCGATCCCCGGTCGAGGAGGATCACCTTGCGGGCGTAGTCTCTCTCGGAGATGATCCCTGCCAGCAGATCACCGTCCGTCACGACGAGTGCGCCGACCGCCTTCTCCGCCATCAGCTCGAGCGCTCGATAGACCGTGGCGCCGGGCTCGACCGTCCACACGGCGGAGCCTTTCGTCTCGAGCAGATGCGCAACCGTGCCCTGCACCGTCCCTCCCTTCTCGGCCTTCCCGACCCAAACCTACCAATCGGACCCGGCCTAGTTCGCAGGATCGACCATCGGGGTGAGGTCTCAGCCCATCACCGTGTCTCGTCGACTGCCGCGTCCGAGCCGAAGCCGCTCATTCCACTTCGCCCAGATAAGCGCGGCGCATGTCCGGGTTCTCCATGAGCGACTGCGCCGAGTCGGCCAGAACGATCCGTCCCGTCATCAGGACGTAGCCCCGGTCTGCGATGGACAGCGCCATCTTGGCGTTCTGCTCGACCACGAAGACGGTGGTGCCCGCCTCGTTGATCTGGCGGATGATCTCGAAGTTCTGCTGAACGAGGATCGGCGCCAGCCCCATCGACGGCTCGTCCATGAGCAACACCTTGGGGCGTGCCATCAGGGCACGGCCGACGGCAACCATCTGTTGCTCGCCGCCGGAGAGCGTCCCTGCCTTCTGGTGGAGCCGCTCCTTCACCCTCGGGAACATGGCGAAGATGTGCTCGTAGTCCTCTTCGAGATCATCTTCCGAGTCGCGGAGATAGGCGCCGATCTCGAGGTTCTCCTTGACGGTCATGCGCTTGAAGAGCCGCCGGTTCTCGGGGACCATCGTGACGCCGCTCGACACGATCTTCGTCGTCGTTGCGCCCGTCATGATCTTTCCGTCGATCACGACGTCGCCCGCCGTCGGCTTCACCATGCCGAGGATGGTCTTCAGGGTGGTCGTCTTGCCGGAGGCGTTCCCCCCGAGCAGGCAGACGATCTCCCCCGAGTTGATGACGAGGTCGACATCCTTGAGGACGTGGACCGGTCCGTAGTGAGTGTTCACCCCGCGGAACTCGAGCAGCGGCTGGCCGTGTTCCGCCATCGTCAGCCCTCCTCCGTCTCGCGCCCGAGGTACGCCTCGATCACCTGCTCGTTCGTCGAGACCTCCCCGTATGTCCCCTCGGCGATCTTCACTCCGTGGTCGAGCACTACGACCCGGTCGGAGACGTCGCGGACGACGCGCATCTCGTGCTCGATGACGACGATCGTCACGCCGAGGTCGTCCCGCATCTTCGTGATGAGGCCGGTGAGCTCAGAGGTCTCACGCGGATTCATGCCGGCGGTCGGCTCGTCGAGGAGGAGGAGAGTCGGATCGGTCGCCAGCGCTCTGGCGATCTCCAGGCGGCGGCGGTTGGCGTAGGACAGGGCGAAGGCCGGCTGGTCGAAGCGGTAACCGACGAGCCGCGTTCCGAAGAACGAGAGCACGTCCTTCGCCTTCTCCTCGATCTCCCTCTCTTCCTTCCGAAACGCCGGGGTCTGGAAGATCGCCCCGAGCGGGCCCTGTTTCGTCCGGCAGTGCCTCGCCACCATCACGTTCTCGAGAACGGTCATGTTCGGGAAGAGGCGCACGTTCTGGAACGTGCGGGCGATGCCGCGATGGGTGATCTCCGATGGCGCCAGGCCGGTGATGTCCTCGCCGACGAAGTGGATCGAGCCGGCGTCGGGTACCGGGCGGTGGTCTGACGATCCGGTCGACGGCAGCATGCCGGAGATGGCGTTGAAGAACGTGGTCTTGCCGGCACCGTTCGGCCCGATGACGCTGACGATCTCGCCGCCGTCGATGTGGAAGTCAACGCCTCCGAGTGCCTTGAGGCCGCCGAAGGCCTTTTCGAGCCGGTCGATCTCGAGCAGCGGCATCAGCGCGTCGCCTCCGCCGTCTCATCGGCTACCTGCGTCGAGACGATCCAGGCATCCTGGAGGAACTCCTCCTGGTGCAGCTCGCGCGAGCGCCGCACGCTCGGCAACAAGCCCTCGGGCCGCTGCAACATCATGTAGACGAGGATCGCCCCGTAGATGAGCAGCTTGAACTCGGCGAACTCTGCGAGCACACCGGGTTGGGTGGGCCCGCCGAGCACGCCGATGAGCACGAGCGCCCCGACGATCACGCCCGGGATGTTGCCCATCCCTCCGACGATGACGACGACCAACACGATGATCGAGACGAGCAGCTCGAAGCTGTTGGGGAACACCGAGCCGACCTTGATGGCGAAGATCATCCCTCCGAAGGAGGCAAGGATGGCGCCGGCGACGAAGGCGAGGAGCTTGGCCCTCACGGTGTCGATGCCCATGGCTGCGGCGACCGATTCGTCCTCGCGCATCGCCGCCCACGCCCGGCCGATGCGTGACTTGGACAACCGCCACGACACGTAGATGGCGATCGCAACGAACACCATGACGATGTAGAAGATCGACTTCGGGTTGATTCCCGTGATCGTCACATCGAGGACATCGAGCTTGGCGGCCGGGATCTGGCGAACACCCTGCGCTCCCCCGAACGTCGGAGACAGCCAGTCGGACAAGAAGAGGATGCGGACGATCTCGCCGAAGCCGAGCGTGACGATCGCCAGGTAATCACCCCGCATCCTGATCACCGGCGTGCCGACCAGGATGCCGGCGACGATGGCGGCGAGGACGACGACGCCGAGCACGATCCATCCCCCGGCTGCCAAGAAGTCGACCGTCAACATGGGCTTGAACCGCGGCGAGATCGGCGACGTGAGGACCGCCGTCGTGTACGCCCCGACCGCGAAGAACGCAACGTACCCCAGGTCGAGCAACCCGGCGTAACCGACGACGATGTTGAGGCCCAGCCCCATCAACAAGAACAGTCCGACATTGGCGAGCAGCTCGTTCACGATGGTCCCCAAGAACGCGGGAAGTGCGAGTGCCAGCACCACGAGCACCACGCCGAGGACGATGCGGTACCGGCTCGGCACCGTCGCCTCTCCGGAGTGCAGGCGGGCTCGGGTGCGCCCGACGGCGCCTGCGAAACGATACGCCACGAATCCGGCACCCCCCGCCACAACCATCGCACCGGGGACGGTCAACCCTCCGTTGATGTCGTACAGGTGTGTGCGGAACCACCCGTTCAGGTCGTTGACGACCACCTGGAGGATGGCGACGACAAACACCCAGGACAAGGCCCCGAAGAGGCCGCGGCGGGCTCGTTCGGAGAGCATGGACGCTCCCCCACCGAGCGCTCCGAGCAACAACGACCCCCCAACGAGGATGGCGAGCGCCGAGCCCAGTCCCCGTCCGAACGTGAGGAGCTCGACGACGCCGGGAGAGAGCTTCACGAAGATGCCCCTCATGTCCCACGCATCCACCGCAACAGCCAAGAGCCACAGGAAGAGCGCGGTGATGCCGCCCGTCAACGCACCGGCGAGCAGCTTCGAGATGGCGCTCTGAGAGTCAATCGCTCCCTCGACCACGTCCTGCTTCGAGGCCATGTAGCCGGAGCCGAACGGCACCCACCCGACGGCGAGGTACCCGAGGCTGAGGATCGGAGCGATGAGGATTCTCCTGTCGAACGCCTCGAGCATCCCGATGGCGACGATGAACACCGTCGTGAGCCCACCGATGAACCCGAGCTTGGCGGTCTTCCGCCAGTCGATGCGGGAGGCGGGCCTGTTCGGGCGGGCGGCCTCGCCGGCAGATTCGATGGAGGGCTTCGTCGACGTCGCCATCAGGCGCGATCCTCCAACGCCAGGCGCTCACCGAGCAGGCCGGATGGTCTGAAGATGAGAACCAGGAAGAGCGCATAGAACGCAACCACATCCTTGATCTGGAAGAGGCCGGGAATCGTCTGACTCCACGACAGGACCCCGGCAACGCCCCCGAGAATCGCGATGGCACCCGGCAGGTACAGCCGCGACGTTCCTCTGGCTCGTCCCGACACGACCGCGAGCACCCCTGTCGCGAGCAGGACGAGGCCCAACCACAACGGGACCTCCCAGCGCAGCCCGAAGAGGATGGTCTGCGGTCCGACGCCCTCGAACACGCCCAGAGCGATGCCCCCGATCATGGCGCCGACCAGGTTGCCGATCCCGCCGAGCACGGCGGCGGTGAACGCCTTGATACCGGGGAGGAACCCGGTGAACGAGTTGACCCCGCGGAAGAGGATCGCCCACAGCAGCGCCGCCACCCCTGCCATCGATCCGCCGACTGCGAACGTCGTCACGATGGTGCGATCGACGTTGATCCCCATGAGGGCAGCGATCTCCTTGTCCTCGGCGACGGCGCGCATCGCCCGTCCCGTCTTCGTGCGGGTGACGAACTGGTAGAGCACGAGCATCGAAAGGAGGGCGACTACGACGGCGATGAGCTTGGTGCCGTCGATGGCGAAGATTCCGAAGTTCACGCGACCCGTGACCCACTCCGGCAGACCCACTTCGGTCAGTGGGGGGTACGTCTTCACGGTCGGGCCCGTGAGGCCGAGCACTGCATTCTGGATGAAGAAGGACACCCCGATCGACGTAATGAGCGGTATGAGCCGGGGAGCGCCGCGCAGCGGGCGGTAGGCGATCCGCTCGATCAAGACCGCGAGGGCCGTCGACGTGGCCACCGCGGCGAGGAGGACGACGACGATCGACACGTAGAAGTTGTTCGTCCACATGCCGGTCCGGAAGAAGGCGTCCGCGGTGAAGTAGCCGACGATGGCGCCCGACATGAACACCTCGCCGTGGGCGAAATTGATGAACCCGAGTACGCCGTAGACCATCGAGTAGCCGAGGGCGATGAGCCCGTACATAGATCCTTGGGCGACGCCGGCGACGATCAGGTCGCGTAGCGCCTCGCCGGTGAGGGCTTCGCCGCTGCTCGCCAGGGCGATGTAGCCGATGAGTCCCCAGAGGATGACGAACGCCGAGAACGCCTTGACGACGAAGAGGAATGACTCGACCCAGTCGAAGGTCCACCCGACTCGGAGCCCATTGCTCGCCGGCGCTCGCTCGGTGACGGTTGCCATGATTCCGAGGGATTCAAGCGTAAAACGCGGCTCGGCGCCGGGGAAACCCCGGCGCCGAGCCGTCTCGTTCGTCTCTCGGACCGGGTCAGCCGCCCGTGATCAGTGGCAGCAAGTCCTCCCGGCCGGCGCTGAACTGCACGTTCGTCGGAGTGGCGTCGGCGTCGCCCTCGTGCAGCACGACTGAGATCTCCTGCGAGCCGCAGTCGCCGAACTCGTCGCACGTCAAACTACCGATCAGCCCGGCGAAACCGGACGTCGCAGATAGCTCATCTCGGAGCGCCTGCCGGTCGATCGTCAGGCTGCCGTCTCCATTGTCGACGGCAACCGCATCGATTGCAGACAGCAACATGATCGTGGCGTCATACGAGTGGGCCCAGAACGGCGCGCTCGGCGCCTCCCCATACGTTGACTCGTACGTCGCCAGGAAGTCCGTCGGCGTCACACCGGTGACGCTGGCGTTCTCCGCTGCGAAGTTGGTGTTCGGGCCGGAGAAGTACATCCCCGTCGACTCGGGCAGGGCGAGGAAGTTCGACACGAGCAGGCCATCCGCCGCCATGAGGACGACGTCTTCGAGGCCGGACACGCCCCCGACCTGCTGAACGATGAAGTCACCCTCCGGCGGGAAGATCGGGAAGAAGATGAGCTGCGGGCTTCCCGCGGCGACCTCGGTGAGAACCGGCGTCATGTCGGTGTCACCCTTGTTGACCGCAGTGAACACGGAGACGGTTCCTCCGAGCGCCTCGTATGCGGAGCGGAACGCCGACGCCAGACCGTTGGTGTACGGGTCGCCGTCGTGGATCGCCGCCGCCGTGGTCAGCCCGAGCTCTTCGAACACGAACTTGGCCGCCGCGGCTCCCTGGAACAGGTCATTGTGGGCGGTTCGGTAGTACCCGACGTTGAAGTCGGTGCCGGGGTTGCCCTGCAGATCCGATGTGAGGGCCGGCGACGTGTTGGCCGGCGAGATCATCACCATGCCGGCCGCCGAGATCAACGGCGCCGCGGCAACGGCCGCACCGGAGCACGAAGTGCCGATGACGCCGACGACCTGGGTGTCGGCGACGATGGTCTGACCGGCTGCCTGACCGCCTTCGTTCAGGCACAGGTCGTCCAAGCCCTGGCCCATGTTGACGTCGTGTCCTTGGATCTGGCCGTAGTCGAGGATTGCCAGCTCCGTAGCCCTCTGGTTCGGGATGCCGAGGAAGGACACGTCACCGGTGATCGCCTGGAGCGACCGGATCTGGATCGCCTCGCCTGCCGCCACCTCGACGGTGCCGAGCTCGGAGGGCGGGACCGTGGTCTCCGGGGGAGCCGTCGTCTCCGGGGGCGCCGTCGTCTCCGGGGGCGCCGTGGTGTCGGGCGCCGCCGACGTCGTCGTGGTGTCCCCTGGCGCTGCGGTCGTCTCGCTCGTGCCGTCTCCGCAGGCGGCTGCGAGGAGCGCAAACGCAGCGAGGACCGCCAGCAGATAGCGGAATCGCTTGTTTCTCATCAGTTGCATTCCTCCATGTATTGCCGGGCCTGAGCCAGGCAGTGACGCGTGAGTGTAACGAAGCACCGGGGAGACACGCATTCCGGGCTCGCACGCTCCCTCAAGATACACACATGGGGCCGTGCCGTGCATGTGAGCCGGGCCCGGAGTGACCGCAACGCCCCGGCGGGGGATACCATCGCCTCTGATGACCGATGGACCACGCTCCGGCAGGCAGCGGCCTCGCCTGACCGCCACCGTCACAGACGTCGAGGTGGTGAGGCAACGCGCCTACCTCGTCGGCGTCGTGACACGGGATCGCGAGGCAAGCGCTTCAGACGGGTCGCTCGACGAGCTCGGCTTGCTCACCGAGACCGCAGGCTCCGAGCCGGTCGAGGCGACCCTCGTTCGCCGCGATCGCCCGGATGCGGCGCTGTTCATCGGAAAGGGAAAGGCGGCAGAGATCGCCAGTTCGACGAAGGCGCTCGACATCGACGTCGTCGTGTTCGACAACGAGCTGACGCCTGCGCAGCAACGCAACCTCCAGAACCTCTTCGAGTGCGACGTGGTCGACAGGGTGGCCGTGATCCTCGACATCTTCGCCCAGCACGCCTCGAGCAGGGAGGGGATGCTCCAGGTGGAGCTCGCTCAGCACCGCTACCGGTTGCCCCGACTACGCGGCCGAGGGATCGAGATGTCCCGGCTCGGCGCCGGGATCAACACGAGGGGCCCCGGCGAGACCCAGCTCGAGACAGACAGGCGCCGCATCCTCGATCGGGTCCGCAAGCTCGAGAGCGAGCTCCAGGAGCTCGGCCGGGGGCGGGAGACGCGCAGCAAGGCTCGCCGAAGGTCCAAGCTGCCGCTCGTCTCGCTCGTCGGCTACACGAACGCCGGGAAGTCGACGTTGTTCAACCTCCTCACCGGCGCCGACGTGCTCGTCGAGGACCAGCTCTTCGCAACGCTCGACTCGACGGTGCGCAAGGTCCACATGCCCGGCGGCCACGAGATCCTCGTGTCGGACACGGTCGGGTTCGTCAGGCGACTCCCCCACCAGCTCGTCGAGGCGTTCCGCTCAACGCTCGAGCAGGTGAACGAGGCGGATCTCATGGTCCACGTCGTCGACGCATCGGACCCCGACCCCGATCAACAGATCACCGCGGTGAGGACCGTGCTCAGCGAGATCGGCGCGGCCGATCTGCCCGAGTTGATCGTCGTCAACAAGATCGACGCCGCCGACCCGGCGGCAGTCGACCGGCTGCTGGCGCTCTACCCCGGAGCGGTGGCGGTGTCTGCCCTCACCGGGGAAGGCCGTCATCGGCTCGAGGATGCCATCTTCGACCGGCTCGCAGTCGGCAAGGTCGAGCTCGACCTTCTCTTCCCGTACGACAGCGGCGACGCTCTGGCGACGCTGCACCGGGTCGGTGAGGTCACGAAGACGGTGCACGAGGACAGAGGAACCTTGGTCCACGCCAAGATCCCGCAGCACGCCGCCCACCGTTTCTCCGATTTCGCCATCCACGGCTGACGGGCTCGGCGCCGCTCACATGAGATCCATGATGTCCCGTGACAGGTCTGCCTCCTCGGCAGGCCCCGACTCTCTCCTGCGCTCGGCGACGACCGGTACCAGTACGGCGGAGATGTAGACGACCTGGATGAACAGCGCCAGGAGTCCTGCGAGGGTCAGGCCGAGCCCGATCGGCACGCTGAGGACGACGGGGACCAGCGCACCGAGAACCCAGGCGAATTGGAAGAAGGTCTCCGCATTCGTGAAGGCCCTGCCCCGGGCGGCCGTCGGGATCGTCGCCTGGAGCAGCCCGTCGAAGCCGAATTTGGCCGTGCCCCACGCCAAGCCGGCGGCGAGCGCCAGGACCGCCGACGCGCCGAGACCGAAGACCTGGGCGGCGACGAACGCAGCTGCAGCCTCGACGGCGAGGCCGGCGACGACCATCGGCTCCTCGGAGAGGTAACGATCGAAGGCCGGCGTGAGCAGAGCCGCCAAGAAGAACCCGGCACCTCCTGCCGCCAGCACGGCCGAGAAGTCGAGCGCTCGTGCGTCGACCTCCTTCAGCTCGAAGGCGACCAGCAAGAGCAGGAAGCCGTTGAGGAGCCGGACCGCCGCGGTTGCGAAGCGAGCGAGACGGACGGGACGAGGCATCGGGCTCCGCCGGGCGGCGGCGTCGAGCACGACGTCGAGCTGTGGCAGGCCCCGAGCGGCAACCGCGGAGGCCACGAACACACCGGCTGCGAGCACGAGTACGAACTCGGCGCCGATGCCCCAGATCCCGAGGAAGCCGAAGGGGGCGACGGCGGCCGTTCCGAGCACGCCGATCCTGGCGATCTGGGCGTTCGCCGTGATCACCTCGTGAGGTCCCGAGAGGACGACGGGGAGCACGCTCGAGCGGGCGATGCCGTGGAAGCGGGACATGACAAGCAATGCGAACGCCAGCGGGAAGAGGACGATCGAGTCGAGCTGGAAGGCCATCACGATCGCCGTGAAGGCCCTCAGTCCGGCGCTGGCGACCATTCCGCTGCGGTACGCAGTCGGGAACCTCTCGAAGATCCTTCCGAGGAAGGGCCCCAGCACGGCGAAGGGCGCCAGTGTGATGAGGAGGTAGAGGGCGACCCGCTCGCGCGCCTGAGTCGACGGCACTTGGAAGAAGAGCGTCCCTGCCAAGGCCATCGCTACCAGGGTGTCCCCGGCCACGGAGCCTGCGTGTGCCTGGCCGAGTCGACGGAAACCTGCGCCACGTGACGAGAAGAGGAGGCGGAGGCGCTCGGCGGTGCGCCGTGATCCGCTGCGAACCGCTCGTCGCATCCGGCTTGCAGGACGAGGCGCCTCCGTCACGGTGTCCAAGGTATCAGGAGCCGACCTGACTCACAGCAAGTAGGCGAGCCTGACGCTCGGGGGCTTCCTGAGAGCCGGCGCAGGTCACACCTGAGCGAACGGATCGTGATCTCCAATGTCGCCGCCGCAGAACTGGCAGGTCGTCCGGTGGGGCGGGACGGCGGCGCCACAGTGGCGGCACTCGGTCGCCGACCTCGTCACCCGGCCGTCCTCGTGGCCGTCGAGCATGTCGAGCTCGCCGATCTTCGCCTCGAGCTGTTCCGGGCTGAGGCCGCTCTCCTCGAGGAGCGCCCACATGGCCTGCACGACGAGCACGAGTCGGTCGATCCGGTCGTGCAGCGCCATGACCTTCGCCTCCGGCGTGCTCGGGGCGCTCATGGACGACGCCGCGGCGCGGTTGAGCGACTGGTCGCGGCTTCCCATCAGATATCCCCACATGAAGTTCACGGGTTGATTATCGGACATTCGCCCAGGCACTGGAGTCAACGCCTGCCGTCCCTAGGGGACGGCAGGTGAAGGCCCGCCGTCCCTAGGGGACGGCAGGTCACGTCCCCCGTACTATCGATCCATGCACGTCACCGTGGTCGGCGCAGGATCCTGGGGGACGGCCGTCGCCGCCATGGTGTCCGCCCGGGCGCCGGTGACGCTCTGGGCGCGGCGCCGCGACCTGGCGGATGCGATCAACACGGAGCGCCGGAACCCGGCGTACCTGCCCGACTTGGCGCTCCCCGACCCGATCGCGGCCACCGACTCCCTCGAGGAGGCGGTCGCGCAGGCGGATGTCCTCGTGCTCGGAGTGCCGTCGCACGGGATGCGGGAGGTGCTCTCGTCGGCGGCGGCAGGTGTGAGAAGCGACGTCCCGATCATCAGCCTCGCCAAGGGCATCGAGCACGGCACGTTGATGCGCATGACCGAAGTCATCTCAGACGTGCTGCCCGAGCACCCGGTGGAGACGATCGGAGTGCTCACCGGGCCGAACCTGGCGAGAGAGATCGTGGAAGGCCAGCCGGCCGCCTCCGTGATCGCCATGGAGGCCGAGGGCGTCGCCCACGAGCTGCGGGGCCTGTTCATGTCGCCGACATTCCGCGTCTACACCAACACGGACGTGATCGGCTCCGAGTCGGCGGGTGCGGTCAAGAACGTGATGGCCATCGCGGCGGGAATGGCGCACGGGCTCGGCTTCGGCGACAACAGCACGGCGACTCTCATCACGCGGGCACTGGCCGAGCTGACGAGGCTCGGCGTTGCCATGGGTGGCCGGCCGATCACCTTCTCGGGCCTGGCTGGGATGGGCGACCTCATCGCCACGTGCGTCAGCACGCGATCGAGGAACCACCAGGTCGGATTCGGCCTGGGGATGGGCAGATCCCTCGACGAGGTCACGGCCGAGATGAAGATGGTGGCGGAAGGCGTGAAGTCCACCGAGGGAGTGCTGGCGCTGGCGGCGAGGCACGGGGTCGAGATGCCCATCGCCGAGCAGGTCGGGCGGGTGCTCTACGAGGGCGCAACCCCGACAGAGGCGCTGACGTCGCTGATGGCACGCGAGGCTCGCTCCGAGCACGAAGGGATCCCCGGTGTATGAGGTCGTGATCGGAGATGACGGTACCGCCCGATGCTGGTGGGGCGCCTCCACCCCGGACTACGCCGAGTACCACGACCGGGAGTGGGGACGTCCCGTGGCGGAGGAACGCCTGCTGTTCGAGAAGCTGTGCCTCGAAGGTTTCCAGTCGGGTCTCAGCTGGTTGACCATCCTCCGTCGCCGCCCAGGGTTCCGCACCGCCTTCCACGGATTCGACCTCGAACGGGTCGCCGCCATGACCGACCGTGACGTCACCCGCCTCCTCGGTGACGAGTCGATCATCCGCCACAGGGGGAAGATCGAGTCCACCATCAACAACGCCAAGCGGGCCGTCGAGATCCGGGCCGAGCGCGGGTCGCTGGCCGCATACTTCTGGCCGTGGGAGCCGCCTGGGGCGCGCCCGAAGCTCGAACCGACGAGCCAGGAGTCGACGGCGCTCGCCAAGGACCTCAAGAAACGAGGATTCAGCTTCGTCGGGCCGACGACCGTGTACGCCTTCATGCAGGCGATGGGGATCGTGAACGACCACTTGGAGGCGTGTCATGCGTACGCCGAGGTCGAACGGGAGCGATCGGCGTTCACCCGGCCGGCGTGACGCCGCCGGCGCTGTGGACGTCAGGCCGGGTCGCCGACGGCCAGTTGTTGTGCAGCCCTGCTGTGCGCCAGGACGACCTCCATCAGGGCTTGTACGTAATCGGGGTCGACGCCGAGCGACACGGCGTCGGCTCGCGCCTCTGCGACGAGCTCCGCCTCCCTCTCGGGAGAGCGCATCGGGAGGCCCCTGGCGGACTTGATCCTGGCGATCTCGACCGAGGAGTGCAGCCTGGCGGCGACGAGCCTCACCAGCTCGCGGTCGATCCTGTCGATCTCGTCGCGCAGCGTCGGGATGCCGAGCGAATGCATCAGCTCGCGAAAGCCGGCTATGTCCATCTGCCCGCCGTTGCCTGCCATCGCAGATGCCGGCGACGGATGCACCGACACGACGAGGCCGTCGGCGCCCGCCCCCCGACCGGCCAGCGCCAGCGGTCGGATCAGCTCTGAGCCGGCCCGCCCCGTTCCCGGGTCGATCACGATCGGGAGGTGAGAGAGGCGCTGCACGACGGGAACGGTCGAGATGTCGAGGGTGTCGGAGGTGCGCGGATCGAATCCGCGGGAGCCTCGTTCGCAGAGGACGACTTGGTCGTTGTCCTCGTTGAGGATGTACTCGGCAGCCATGAGCCACTCGTCGATCGTGGCCGACTGGCCCCGGTGGAGCATCACCGGCTTCTGGGTCGCGCCCGCCACTCGCAGCAGGACGAAGTTCTGCATGTTGTCCGGGCCGATCTCGATCATGTCGATGTGCTCGGCCACGAGGTCGACGTGCTTCGGCTCGAGTACCTCGGTCACGGTCGGCAGGTCGCTGGTGCGCCCTGCGTGCTCGAGCTTCCACAAGCCGTCCTCACCGAGGCCCTTGAACCCGTACGGGGACGTCTCCGCCCTGTAGGTGCCGCCCCTCAGCATCGAAGCACCGGCTTCTGCGGCGGCGGCGGCGACCGCATCGATCTGCTCTTCGGATTCGACCGCCACCGGACCCGCGATGACCGGGTACGAGCCGTCACCGAAGCGGACGTTCCCGGCGACGACGATCGTCGTCTCGGCCGTCGACTTCCTGTGGCTCTTGAGTTGCGGGGTCTCGCTCATGGATGCTCCTGATGTTGGAGGCCCCGGACAACAAGAAGCCCGAAGCCTCGTCCGGCTTCGGGCTGGTGGTGATGCGTCAGCTGCTCGTCAGCGCGCTTCCTCGGCCCGGGCCGGCGACCCGGTAAAGACGTACGCGTAGGAGCGTGTGGCTGGCATCTCGGGCAATGTACCGCTCACTCGAGGGCCCGGCAACCTGGGATCTGGGCTCGCCGTCACGGGATCGGGCGACGACTAGGGGGTCGGAGCCTGTCCGGGACCGCGCCTCCGTACCTCTTCGACGTGCACGAGCGCCTCTCTCAGCTCGGCGAGCCAGACATCCAGGTTCTTCTCGACCATCCGAACGCACCACGCGAGGGCGTCGCTGCGGCTTCGAGCGACGCCACCGTCGACGAGCGTGTCGAGCACCCGGCGCTCCGAGAGCCGGAGCCGGGTCATCGCCGGGATCGAGAGATGCGTGAAGAGCACCCCCGTATCGCCGCACCTGGCGCCCCAGCCGACCTTGCGCAGGTACTTGCCCTCCGCTTCGGCGGCGATGTGCATCCTGGCAGCTCTCGTTTCCTCCCTGTGCTCGTCGATGGCGACCAGCGGGTCGTCGGCGGCGGGGAGCCTCCCCACCACGAGGATCTCTGCGTCGTCGAACGTGACCTGGACCTCGCCCTCGAACCAGTCCGGGATCCGCTCGGCGAAGAACTCATCCAACTCTGCCTGTTCCACGGTCGGTCGCTGCATGATTACAAGATTACATCGTGCCGCAACCCATGGGAAGCCCCTCCGAGTCAGTCTTTCAGGGGCCGGTATGCACCCTGGCTGTAGACCAGTGGCTCGCCGTCGGCGATCCAGGCGGCATGGACCTCGCCCACATAGATGACGTGGTCACCGGCCGGAAGCGACGCCGTCACGCGGCACTCCAGCACTGCGAGGGCCCCGGCGAGGTGAGGGAGGCCGGTGACCCCCCGGCTCCAGTCGACACCGTCGAAGCGCTCCCCGTGATCGACGAAGGCGAATCGCTCCGACAGTCGCTCCTGGCCGGCCGAGAGGATGTTCACCGCCAACATGGCCGACTCTGCCACGAGCTTGGTCGTCTCCTTGTCGACCGCCAGAGAGACCAGCACGAGATGCGGCTCGAGGGCTACCGAGCAGAACGCCGACACGGTCATCCCACCGATGTCACCACCGAGCGCCGAGGTGACGACAGTCACTCCGCTGGCGAATCGACTCAGGGTCGATCGAAATGTCTCGCGGTCGAGCCGTACGGGTTCCAACCAGCCACCTCGGCGTGGGAGCTTAGGCAGCGCCGCCACCGCATCCTCCGGCATCCCTCACGCTGCGAGCACCCGGCGTGCCGCCGCGACGAGGAGCGGCGCCAGCGCCTCGTAGCGGGCGAACCGTGCATCGGTGGTCTGCCCCCTCGCATAGCGAGCGAAGATCTGCTCGATGATCACGGCGATCCTGAAGTAGGCCAGCCCCAGGTAATACTCGAAGTCGTCGAGGCGGAAGCCTGCCGCGGCGGCGTACCGCGCCACCACTTCGTCCTTCGTCATGTAGGGGGTGAGCGTCACCGCCCTCTCCGCGAACACGAGATATGTCGGGTCGGAGGCATCCGCCCAGTATCCGACGAGCGTCGCCAGGTCGACGAGGGGGTCACCGAGCGTCGCCATGTCCCAGTCGAAGACCGCCACGACCTCGCCGTCGTCGTCGAGCATGGTGTTGTCGAGCTTGTAGTCGTTGTGGAGAACCACGGAGGCCTGCGGCTCGGGCACACCGCCGCGGAGGGCGTCGAGGACCGGCCCGACGTCCGGGACGTCTCGGGTCTTGGCGTCCTCCCAGCGCGCCGCCCAGCCCTCGACTTGTCTCGAAACGAAACCTTCGGGGCGGCCGAGGTCGGAGAGCCCGACGTCGGCGGGATCGATCCGGTGGAGCCGAGCCAACGTCTCCACGAGGGACTCGGCGGTTCTCCTGCGGGCTGCGGCGCCCTCCCCGAACGCCGCCGGCCATGCGTCCCTCACGACGTGGCCCTGGCGACGCTCCATCACGAAGAACGGCTTGCCCATGATGGAAGGGTCGCCGCAGTAGTGCCACGCACGCGGCGCTTGGGGAAACCGGCGCCATAGCCGCGACAGGACCTTGTGCTCCCGCGCCATGTCGTGGCCGCCCCTGGCAACGTCCCCGAGCGGAGCGCGACGCAGCACGAGCTCGACGGGACCGGCGACCGCCCGGTACGTGAGGTTGGCGGCGCCCCCCGGGAACTGGTCGTACGAGATCGGATGCTCCGCGACGAGGTCGGGCAGCGCCTCCCGCAGATGACGGGTCACGGCGGCCTCGTCGAAACGCTCCTCGGGGCGGATCGGCGTGGTGTCGGCCGCCCTCATCCGACGGTGCGCCACGCGAGCACTACGAGGAGCACGAGCCCGAGAGCGGGCAGCAACAGCTCGACGAGGTCGCGACCTGCCGAGACGCGGCGGCGCACCTCGCTCGACGCCAGCTCCCGTCTGAGCACGATGGCGACCCCGGCGAGGCTCAGCAGAGTGCCGACCACGAGCACGACGATCTGCGCGGCGGTCACGGCGACGAGATTACCGAGGTGGCGACCGTCGGATGCCCCGCAGGTGGCGCCCGGCGGCACGTCGTGGGATCACGACCAGCGGATCATGCGAACAGCCGGTCGACCGCCATGGCGGTGAACAGCCCTGCCAGATACACGTTCGAGTAACCGAAGAACCGCATGGCGTCGCCTGCGTGGGCCATGAGGCCCCGGACCGAGGCGAACAGCCACACTCCGAGGGACAGCGCGGCGCCGAGGTAGATCCAGCCGACTGCTCCGAGCGGGTACAGCAACAGCGAGACGCCGACGAGGATGATCGTGTAGGCAGACATGTGCTCGATCGTCTGCCGCTCGCCCACCACGACCGGAAGCATCGGCACGCCCGCTGCGGCGTACTCGTCCTTGTAGCGAAGAGCCAGCGCCCAGAAGTGGGGCGGGGTCCAGAAGAAGACGATGGCGAACATCACCCAAGCAGGGAGGGCGAGGGAGTCGGCGACGGCCGCCCACCCGACGAGGACCGGCACCGCACCCGCAGCCCCTCCGATGACGATGTTCTGCGTGGACGAGCGCTTGAGGAACATCGTGTAGACGACGACGTAGACGAGGAGACCGAGCGTCGAGAGCACGGCGGCCAGCATGTTCGTCGCCTGCCACAGCCAGACGAACCCGGCGGCGCCGAGCACGATCCCGAACGCCAGCGCCCGTCCCGGTTCGATGCGGTCGGTCGGGAGCGGCCGGCGCCTCGTCCGATTCATGATCCTGTCGATGTCGCGATCGAGGACCTGGTTGATGGCGTTGGCGCCGGCGGCCGAGAGCGTCCCGCCGACCAGTGTGGCGGCAATGAGCCGGCCGCCCGGCCAGCCCCCCGCAGCGACGAACATGGCGGGAACCGTCGTCACGAGGAGCAGCTCGATGATCCTCGGCTTCGTCAGCTCGAGATAGGCGCGCACGGCCGCCCCGCCCCCGGACGGGAAGGAGAGCGGATCTGTGAGCCTCACCTGGTCGTCTGTCACGGCACGGCCGTCACAGGTGCGCGGATGCTGAGAACACGACTTCCGAGCAGGATCGTCGCCACCCAGACGACGTCTGCCGCCAGCAAGTGGAGGATCTGCACCACGAGTGGAGTCAGCAGGGCGATGTTGAGGACGCCGATCCCGATCTGAGCGAGCACGGTCACCTGGATGACCCGCACGAGGTGGATCGTGTCGGGTCGATCGAGCGAAGGGTGCGCCGCAAGGATGAGTATCCCGACACCGACGACGGCGGCGACGGCCGGGTGGATCGTCCGCAAGCGGACGAGGAAGTGGGCGGTCGCTGCCAACTCCTGGGTGATCCCGTCCAGCACCGACGCGACGGGGAAGACGGTGTCGGCGAGAGCGTTGAGAGCGCCCGTCGCTCCCACGACAACCAGCCCCCCCGCCATGGCGGCGACGATCCGCCCCTGTGGCGAGGCCAACGAAGGAGCTATCCGGCCACCGCCTCGCGCCAGGTGCAACGCCACCGCGATCGCGGCGAGCAGAAAGAACGTGTTGACGAGGTGGAGTGGGACGATCGTCGCCCTCCCTACGGAGGCGTCCGTGCCGACCCATCCGGTCACCACCAGAGTTCGACCGATGAGCGCCTCGACGGTGAGGAGTCCCAGCACCCACCACATCGCCTTGCGCAAACCGTCGCCTCGAGACGTGCTCCGCCAGGCGAGCACGGCGACCGTCACCGCCAGGATGCCGAGAACGCCGGTCGCCAGGCGGTGGGAGAACTCGATGATCGTGTCCGTCCCGGGCGAGATCGGGACGATCTGCCCGACGCACTGCGGCCACGAGGGTCCGCATCCGGCGCCCGAGCCCGTCGCCCTCACGACGGCGCCGCCGAGCACGACCAGGACCGTGAGGATGAGAAGCGCCCACAGGGAGCCGATGAGCGTACGTCGGTCGCGGGCGTCCATCGCAACAAGGCTACCGGCGGCGTCGTCGGGTTCCGCCGAGGAGTCGGCCGCTCGTCGACACAGGTGGCATAGAATTGGCCCCGCCAGGAGAAAGGAGGGACCGTGAAGAAACTTCTCGTGCTCCTGATGGTGATCGGCATCGTCGCAGCCGTCGTCAAGGTCATGAACGTGGAGACCCACGCCTCGGACGGCTGACCGTCCGGCCGGCTCACTCCAGCAAGAACGCCTTGATCTGCTTCACGTAGTCATCGGAGCGGGTCATGATCGATTCATGGCCCGCTCCGGTGAGTTCCACCACCCGGTCGCCTCCCACGAGCGAGGCGAGCTGGCGTTGCGCAGTCGGCGAGACGACGAAGTCGTCCGTGGGGACGATCACCATCGTGTCGACGCCGAGTGACTCGATCCAGAGGCGCGAGTCGAACAGCCAGGCGGCGCGGCCGATCTCGTAGTGGAGGGTCGGGTCGCGGCGCAACAGGGCGGCGTGCATCCAGCGCTCGTGCTCCGGAAGCAATGCTCCCGTGCGGGCCATGAGCCGCCGCGAGATGGCGGCGAACTCGTTGCGACTCACCCTCGCCAGCGCCCTGCCGACCCAGAAGGCGGCCCTTGCGAGAGGGCGTCTCCTGTACACCGGCCAGGCGGCCGTGGCGCCGAGCACGAGCTTGGTGACCCTGCCCGGGTGGCGCCTCACGAGCTCCTGGGCCACCATTCCACCGAGCGAGTACCCGAACATCGCGAAGGTCTCGACGCCGATGGCGTCGAGCACGCCGGCGAGGTCGTCTGCCATCCTCTCGACCGTCAGCGGCCCCCTCACCCAGTCCGACTTCCCGTGGTCGCGATGGTCGGGAACGATGACCCTGAAGTCCTCGGCGAGCGGCTCGATCACCCTGTAGAACGTCATCTCACCGTCGAATCCCCACCCGTGGACGAGCACGAGCGGTGGAGATCCGGGGTCGCCGGCCTGGCGGACGAACAGCTCGATGTCTCCGACGAAGACGCTCCTCCCCGGTACCCGGATCGGACGCTCTTGCGGACCGCGAAACCGCGGCTCGATCTCGGGGCCGAGCAGGCGCCAAGCCATCCACCCGAACCCGAGCCACCAGAGGATCCTGCGCGCAGTCGTCATCGTTGCCGTCCATCCAGCGGGTCGGTGGCGAACACGTGGTCCTCAACCGGGATGCCTCCGACGAGGTGCTCGACCACGATCCTCTCCATGACGTCGACGTCGACCGAGTGGTACCAGACGCCATCCGGGTAGACGACGGCGATCGGGCCTTGCTCGCAGAGGCGTAGGCAGTCGGCCTTGGTCCGCAGCACGCAGCCTCGCCCCGGCGGCGTCGGCGGCGGCGGTTCACCAACGTTCGTCCCGCGCCACGTCGGCGGCGGCGATGCGATGTCGAGCTCCTTGAGGCGGCGCTTCAGGTGACTCCAGACCGCCGATGACTCCTCGTACGTCGAGCATCGCGGTGTCGTCTGCTCGGCGCACAGGAAGATGTGCCGCTCGATCGCGCCGATCGACAGGGCGGCTGCGATGGCGGCGAGCCGCTCGACGTCTGCATGCTCGTCACTCATGTCACGGTGATCCGTCCCGCCGGACCGTCTGCGAAGTCGCGCCCCACGATCTCACCGACGACGGCGCCGGTGACGTTCTCGTCGTGCAGCGCCTGCAGCAGGGCGCCACTGAGGGGGCGGTCGACGGCGATGAGCAGGCCCCCGCTCGTCTGGGCATCGGCCAGCACGACCCGAAGCGCCTCCGCCACGCCCGGGGCGAACGTGGTGTACCGCGCCGTGGATGCGATGTTGCGATCGGTGCCCCCCGGCACTACGCCTTCTGCTGCGAGCTCGACGACGCCGTCGAGGACCGGGACGTCGGCAGCCACGACGACTGCGCTGACGCCGCTCGCCTTGACGATCTCGCCGAGGTGCCCGAGCAGACCGAATCCGGTGACGTCGGTGGCTGCTCTCACGCCGATCCTCCGCATCGCCCGGGCGGCGCCGTCGTTGAGCGTCGCCATCAGGTCGACCACGGCGTCCCGCTGGCCGGGGAGCACCCGGTCGCGCTTGATGGCGGTGGTGATGATCCCCGTACCCAGGGCCTTGGTGAGCACCAGGACGTCGCCCACCTTGGCTGCGGCGTTCGTGACGACTTCGTCGGGATGCACCAGGCCGGTGACGGCCATGCCGTACTTCGGCTCGTCGTCGTCGATCGAGTGGCCGCCGAGAAGCGTGCAACTGGCTGTGGAGAGCACATCGACGCCTCCTCGCATCACTTCGCCCAGCATGTCGAGCGGCAGCTTGTCCCTCGGCCAGGCGACGATCTGGAGGGCGGTCAGGGGGGTTCCACCCATGGCGTAGACGTCGGAGAGCGCATTGGCCGCCGCGATCCGACCCCAGTCGTAGGGCTCGTCGACAACCGGCGTGAAGAAGTCGACCGTCTGCACGAGGGCGACGTCGTCGGTGAGCCGGTAGACACCCGCGTCGTCGCTACCACCGATCCCGACGATGAGGTCCGGGTGGCTGACGGGACCCATGTTGTGCAAAGGGCGCAAGACTTGCGCCAACTCGTCAGGACCGAGCTTGCATGCTCAACCGGCCCCGTGCGAGTAAGCCGTCAACCGCTCCACGGCCACCTCCTTCCGCGGCCGAGTGTATGCAGCACCCAGGCGCCGCAGGCTCGGGGCGCGCCGATACGGCGATCGGATTCGAGGGGGTGGTTGCGGCTGCGGAGGTGACCCAACTCGACGCAGTCCCGAGCGGTTCTCTAAGATCCTGCGACTCGGTATGCTCATTCCGAGTAATATGCAGGCCCCCTCGTCCCCCCTGGGGGGCCTGCATATTCTGCTTTCAGGACCCGATGATGATGCTGCCGGCTGCCGCGAACGGGCCTTGGTAGACCAGCCGGATGCCGTCCTCCAACCGGACGAGGTAATGGGCAGCGAGGATCTCCTGACCTTCTTCCGTCGGTTCCTCTCCTTCGCGCACGACGACATCGGCGGCCGCTTGGTCGTCGAGCACGTGCATCGTGAGAATCGGCGGAAAGCGCTCGACGATGTCCTCGACGATCGTCTGCAGGTCGATGTCGGTGAGCGCCGCGTAGCTCGTCGGGTCGAGCAGCACCACGACGGTGTCACCGTCCAGTCCTTCGACTCGGCTCACGATCCGATACTCAGGGCGCTCGAGCACTGATGTCGTCGACGACTGCTGAGAGGACGTCGAGCCGGAATCCGCCGTCGTCGAGGT
The DNA here is from genome assembly GCA_036396535.1 of Acidimicrobiia bacterium. Taxonomy (NCBI): domain Bacteria; kingdom Bacillati; phylum Actinomycetota; class Acidimicrobiia; species Acidimicrobiia bacterium. The sequence goes on from DASWKR010000035.1 coordinate 177,057, forward strand.
GCTGGGCGCCTCCGTCACCGCACGGGCGGAGAGGGAGCCGTCGGCGGGCGCCGTCGTCGTCGTCTGCGCCACATCGCCGCCGGAACACGCGGTGACGAGCGCGGCGCTCACGATCACCCCACCGGCTGCCACCGCCCACCTCATCGGGCCAGCCTACCGCGGAGCCCGCCGGCCGGCCCGGTGCTCGAGGTGGCTTCAGGGCCGGCCGGCGGCCCACTCCTCGTAGTCGACGCCTGCCAGCCACAGCTCGGAGTGGACCAGGCGGAACCTCCTGCGGACGTCGTCGAACAGCTCGGGCGACGGGCTCACTTCGAGGCCGATCCGGCCGATGTCGAGGGTGGGACGCCACGCCTGGGCTCCCAGCACGGAGTCGACCCTGCCCTCCCAATCCGCCTCGTCGATCGCGTCGACCTGATGCCCGCTCCTCGCCAGCTTCTGCGCCGACCTGAGCGCCCGCCGCACGTGCCTCATGACGTCCTTGGCAGGTGGATCGAGGCCGATCTCGGAAGCCCACTCGGCGAAGGACTGCTCACTCCAACCTTCGGGTGACGTCACCACGGCGCGGTAGAGGTCGTCGATCCGTTCGATGAGAGAGAGGTGGTTGGTCACGTGGTCTCGCGCCGCACCAGATCGTCGAACGCCGCCGCCAGCTTCGGCACCGTTGGCCCCGAGCTGCACGATCGATCTCCGATAGCGGCGATCGGGAGGACCTCCTTGTTCGTCGACATGGCGAACGGCTCGGCGGCGCTCGTCATCTCGTCGAGGGAGAACCTCCCCTCCTCGACTGCGATCCCGAGCTGGGCGGCGAGCTCGAGCACGACGCCCCGGGTGATCGATGCGAGCACCCCGAGCTCGAGCCCGGGAGTGGCGAGCACGCCGTCCCCGATCCACCCGACGGAGTAAGTCGGCCCCTCGAGGACGGCGCCGCTGCGTCCCAGGAGGAGGGCGTCGTCGAAGCCGGCACGCTGCGCTGCCATGGTCGCCGCCAGGTTCGGTGCGTACGAGAGGGTCTTGGCGCCCGTCAGCTCGGATGCCATCCCATCGGGATGCCACGGGGCGACGACCGGCCGGACCCGGAACGGAACCGGGACGCGGCCGAGCGACTCGGCCATCACGACCGTGTGTCCCCGCGTGCTCGGCCGCCCCTCCGAGCCTCCTCCCGTCACGAGGATCCTGACCACGCAGTCGCCGCCGGCGCCCGCCCGATCGGTCACCCATGCCGCCAAGGAGGACGGGTCCGGAAGCTCGAGAGCGAGCAACGAGGCGCTCGTCTCGAGCCGGCGCAGGTGCCCCTCCAAGCGGAACGGGACGCCTCCGTACGCCCGGATCGTCTCGAAGCACCCGTAGCCGCGCTGCAGGCCGGCGTCCATCACCGAGACGGCCGCAGAGTCGAATGGCACGGCGACCCCGTCGACGAGCACGTCACCGAACATCACGATGGGCGGTACCCGTTCGTGATGGGGAGCCTCCTGTCGCGCCCGAACGCCTTGCGGGAGATCCGCACGCCCGGAGGCGCTTGGCGCCGCTTGTACTCGTTGCGATCCACCATGCGCGCCACCATCCGCACGAGGTCCAGGTCGAGGCCGCCGCCGACGACCGAGTCGACGGACATGTCGAGCTCGACGTAGCGGCGGAGGATCTCGTCGAGGATGTCGTAGTCCGGCAGCGAGTCCGTGTCGAGCTGTCCGGGCCGCAACTCTGCGGATGGCGGCTTCTCGATGATCGCCCGCGGGATGACCTCGATGTCACGGTTGCGCCACTCCGCCAGCCGGTAGACGGTCGTCTTGAACACGTCCTTGAGCACCGCGAACCCGCCTGCCATGTCGCCGTACAGCGTGGCGTAGCCGACCGCCATCTCCGACTTGTTGCCGGTGGCGACCACCATCGAGCCGAACTTGTTCGAGATGGCCATGAGCACGGCTCCGCGGATCCTCGCCTGCAGGTTCTCCTCGGCGACCCCGGGAGGTGTGTCGGCGAAGACCGGGGCGAGCGTCTCGAGGTAGGCGGCGAAGACGTCGTCTATCGGGACGACGTCGAACCTGCACCCGAGCCGCTTGGCGAGGTCCTCCGAGTCGCGCCGCGAGCCTTCCGAGCTGTAGCGGGTCGGCATCGTCACGCCCAACACGGCGTCGGGGCCGAGGGCGTCGACGGCGATGGCGCACGTGAGGGCGGAGTCGATCCCTCCCGACAGCCCGACCACCACGTCGTGGAAACCGTTCTTTCCGACGTAGTCGCGCAGGCCGGTCACGAGCGCCGTGTAGACCTCGGCTTCCTCGGACAGGCGGGGCATCGTCGCCGGCGGCGCCGGCCCGGCCGTGCCGCGTCCCCTGACACCCGGGAGTGGCACGGCCCCGGCAGGGGGAGCTTGCGGACGACCGACCGGGAGGTCGACGATGAAGCGCTCCTCGGTGAACTGGGACGCCATGTAGATCTCCGCGCCTGCGCCATCGAACACCATCGATTCGCCATCGAAGACGAGCTCGTCCTGGCCGCCCACCATGTTGAGGTAGACGACCGGCACGCCGGAGCGCCTCGCCTCGCTCGCCAGCAGCCTGGCCCGCTCCCTCCCCTTGCCCTCGTGGTATGGCGAGCCGTTGATGTTGAGGAGGACCACGGCGCCGCCGTCGGCCTGCACGGCAGGCGGTCCCGTCGGTGACCAGATGTCCTCGCACACCGAGATGCCGAGAGGGACCCCGTCAAGCAGCCAGATCCGTCCCGGCTGGCGGCCGCGCACGAAATACCGAGCCTCGTCGAACACCCCGTAGTTCGGGAGCAGGACCTTGTGGTACACGCCGCCGATCCGTCCGTGGGACACGACTGCCGCGGCGTTGGCGATGCCACGCGCCACCGCGTCATCGTCGGGACCGTCGAATGAGACCCGGTCGATGAAGCCGACGACTGCGGTGGTCTCGCGAGACGCCGCCGCGATCTGCTGCAGCCCCTCCAGGTTGGCGTCGACGAAGCCATCGCGCAGCACCAGATCCTCAGGTGGGTAGCCGGTGACCGCCAGCTCGGGTAGGAGGACCAGGTCGGCATGGTGTGACTCGGCCCACGCCATGGCGTCGAGGATGGAGGCGACGTTCGCTGCGATGTCACCGACGTTCGTGTTGATCTGGGCGCAAGCGATACGCAGCCGCTCCATCCGGGCGAGGTTACCTGCGGGGGTGACGACCGATGCGAGACGACGAGCGTCAGGTGCCTCGCACGGTCTCCTCGATGAGGAAGTCGACGACTGCCAGCAGCGCCTCCTGCTCGGACGAGCCGCCGGCGATGGCCGCCCGGTAGACGCCGAGCTGCTTGTCTGCGCTCGTCCCCTCGCTCACGATCGTCCGAAGGTGGTGGATCTCGCCCACGCACCCGAGCATCTCGGCATCCGGCTCGACCCGTGATATGAGCTCCTCGAGGAGCGCCGGGTACGGGACGAGCTCGCCGAGGCCGAAGTCGATGAGCGGCTCCGAGAAGCCGTAGCGCTGCGCCCGCCACAGGTTCTCCTCGATGAGCATCCGCGAGTAGATCCGCCAGCGTTGGTTCGTCGTGCGCATGCGGTAGAGCATCGAGAGCAGGCAAACGAAGGCGGCTGCGATGGCCAAGGCATCGTCGATGCTCGTGCAGATGTCCGGGCTGCGCATCTCGAGGGTGGGGTACCGGGCGCTCGGCCTGACGTCCCACCACAGCCGGGTGGCGTCCTCGATCACGCCGGCGTCGACGAGGACGGCGACGTGCCTGCTGTAGTCGGCCCAGGTGGAGAACTCATCCGGGAGCCCTGTGCGAGGAAGCGTCCTGAAGATGGAGGTGCGGTAGCTCTTCAGCCCGGTGTCCTGGCCTCCCCAGAACGGAGATGACGTCGACAGCGCCAGCAGGTGGGGCATGAAGTAGACGACCTGGTTCATGAGGTCGATGCGCAAGTCGGGATCCTCGATTCCGACGTGCACGTGCATCCCGCAGATCACGAGCCGCTGGGCGACTCCCGCCATGGCCTTCGCCAGGAGCCGGTACCGCTCCTTGTCGGTGTGCTGTTGCTCGCTCCACGCCGCAAACGGGTGAGTCGACGCCGAGATCGGAGCGAGCCCGAAGTCGCTGGTCACGTCGGCGATCGTCCTCCGGAGACGCTTCAGGTCGGCCCTCGCCGCCGCCACGGTCGGGCACACGTTCGTACCGACCTCGATCTGGCAGCGGAGGAACTCGGGACTGACCTGTGGTCCCAGGATCTCCTCGCACCGGCTCATCAGGCCGTCGGGAAGATCGCGGACGAGGTCCCGCGATTCACGGTCGACGATGAGGTATTCCTCCTCGATCCCCATCGTCAGCTCGGGGCGTGGCACCCCCATGCGGCTCCCTTCACGGTGGCGGCTCAAGTTACCGCCGCGGCGGGATCGATGACTGGGAAACCGGGACTCTCGGTCGGGGACCCTCGCTCAGTCGATCACGAGAAGGCCCGCTGCCTGCAGGCTCACCCTGAGTCGGTCGCCGTCACCGGGGCGAACCGAGATGGTGAGCACTCCCCCACCGCCGTGTGGCGAATGGCGCAACTGGATGTCGCGGACGTCCACCCCGGACTCCTCGAAGGCGTGGCCGACCTTGCCGAGCTCGCCCGGCCGGTCTGCCAGGGCGATGCTCACAGACGTGACTCGGGCCGTGAGCGACGAGCGGGCATCGCGGGCCGCGGCGAGGAGGCCGCCGAGGGCTGGAGCGTCGACCAGGCTGGCCTCGAACTCGTCGAGCCTTCGCTTGAGGCGGGCGAGCGTCGCCGAGACCGCCTCCCGGTTCGCATCGAGCACTTCGACCCACAGGGCAGGGTCGGAGGCGGCCACCCTCGTGAGGTCGCGGAAGCTGCCGGCGGCGAGATCGAGGGCTCCGTCTGCGCCGACGGCCTCCGTCACGAGCGCCGCCGCCAGGAGTTGCGGCACGTGGCTGATGGCGGCGACCAGCTCGTCGTGGGCCACCGCGGTCATTCTCACCGGGCGGGCGCCGAGCAGCCGGACGACGCCCTCGACGGACGCAAGATCCGCTTCGGAGGCTCCGTCCGTGGCGACGACCCAGGCGGCTCCCTTGAAGAGCGAGCTCGAGGCCGCCTGCGGACCACTCACCTCGCGGCCCGCCATCGGGTGCGTGCCGACGAAACGGGCCCCTCGGGCGGCGGCCGACACGATCGGCGCCTTCACGCCGGCAACATCGATGGTGAGCACCTCCCCGACGAGGTCGGCCACTGCGTGGCGCGTCGCCCGCGGCGGGAGGGCGATGACGAACAGGTCGGCTCCTACGGCGACATCGCTGACACCGGCAGCGGTCTCGTCGAGGGCGCCTCGCTCAAAGGCCGTCCGGAGCGTTCCTTCGTCCTCATCCCAGCCGCGCACATGCCACCCTGCTTGCCGCAGCCCCATGCCGATCGAAGCACCGATCAGGCCGGTTCCGAGTATTCCTGCGACCGGCACTGATCAGAGCGACTTGCCGACGATGGCGGCGAGGTCGCGGACGTCCGCCATGAGGGCGGCGAACTCGCTGGGGAGGATCGCCTGGGCGCCGTCGACGAGCGCCGTCTCCGGCGCCGGATGGACGTCCACGAGGAATCCGTCCGCCCCGACGGCCACGGCGGCGCGAGTCAGCGGAGCAACCAGCTCGCGATGCCCTCCTGAATGGCTCGGGTCGACGATGATCGGTAGGTGCGACAGACCCTGGATGACGGGGACCGCCGAGATGTCGAGGGTGTTGCGGGTCGACGTCTCGAAGGTGCGGATGCCGCGCTCGCACAGGATGACGTCGTGGTTGCCCTCCTTGTAGATGTACTCGGCGGCGTTGAGCCACTCCTCGATCGTCGCGGTGAAGCCCCGCTTGAGCATCACGGGCTTCGGCTGGCGTCCGAGCTCTGCCAGCAGCGTGAAGTTGGCCATGTTGCGAGTACCGACGCGGATCAGATCGGCGTACGAGCTGATGAGCTCGACGTCGCGGGGATCGAGCACCTCGGCGACGAACGGGAGCCCGAACTCGGCACGCGCCTCGGCGAGCAACTCGAGCCCCTTCTCGCCGAGACCCTGGAACGAGTACGGAGAGGAGCGCGGCTTGAAGGCGTCGCCGCGCAGGATGTTGGCACCGGCAGCCGCAACCGCCTCGGCGGAGGCGAACAGCTGATCCCTGGACTCGACGGCGCACGGGCCGGCTATGACGCCGAAGCTGCCCCCGCCGACGGCGACCCCGCCAACCTCGACGATGCTGTCCTCCGACTGGAAGTCGCGGCTCACGAACTTGAACGGCTTGAGGACGGGCACGGCTCGCTCGACCCCTTGGAACGCCTCCCATGGGAGCTGCTGGATGACGTCGCGATCGCCGACGGCTCCGATGACCGTGCGGAAGCGGCCCTCCGAGACGTGCGCCTCGGCCCCGATGTCGGCGAGACGCTCGATCACGTGCCGGACGTCCTCGGCGGTCGCATCGCGCGCCATGACGATTATCAAGGACTCATCTCCTGTTCCGCTGTCCCGCGTCCGCACCGCTTCGGCTCCTCCCCGGCGTTGATGGTAAACCCGGGTGACCCGAGTCGGACCGGGTGAGGGCGACCGGGTCGTCGTGCACGCCCCGGCCCGCCCCGCCCCCCGCTCCGCCCCCCGCTTGCAAAAGTTAGCGAAGTGCGGCATGATGCAAGCATGGCCAACAAGGCTCTCCTCGACCTCGGAGACTTCATTCGGCAACAGCGAGAGCGTTCTGCCATGTCGCTGCGCAAGCTCGCAGACGTTGCCGGCATCTCGAATCCGTACCTGAGTCAGATCGAGCGAGGACTGAGAACCCCATCGGCCGAGATCCTCAAGTCGATCGCCAGGGCCCTGTCCATCAGGGCTGAGGCGCTCTACGAACGGGCAGGGTTGCTCGAGGGTATCGAGCGCCCCACCGTCGTCGAGTCCATCGATGCGGACAACCAACTGACCCACGGTCAAAAACAGGCGCTGGTGCAGATCTATCACAGCTTCACCAGCGAGAACCAGAACAACCAGGAGGAGTCATGAAGACCCAGGAAATCGCAACGAAGGCGCTCTATGCCGCCGTCGGGGCGCCCGTCGTGGCGAGCCGTCGAGCCCGTGAGTACGGCGCCAAGCTCGCCGGATACACGTCGAAGGTCGCCGACGGAGCCCAGGACCAATTCGAAGAGCTCTCGCTCGAGGGCGAGAAGGTCATCGATCAGATCCGGAGCCGCAACGTGGTCGAGGACATCCAGAGCCGCGTCGACCTCGACAAGGTGCAAGGCAAGGTCGACAAGCTGCGCGACCAGCTCGAGAACGCTCTCACCGCGTGGCGCGAGAGCTTCAGCCCCGAGGTGAAGCCGGCGCCGAAGGTGGCTCCCGCCGCCAAGGAAGCGCCTGCCCGCAAAGCGACTGTCGCCAAGACGGCACCCGCCGCCAAGGCGACGACCACCAAGAGCGCGACGACGGCCAAGAAGGCGACGCCCGCGGCCAAGCCGGCCGCCAAGAAGACCGGGACGGCCGCCAAGCCGGCCGCCAAGAAGGCAACCACGACGACGAAGTGACGATCTCCGGCGAGATCAGGGAAGGGGCCCTCCGGGGCCCCTTCGTCGCGTGGAATGCCGTGCCCGCCTACTAGTGCGTGACCATGGCGGCGAGCGCCTTGGCACTCTCCACCCAGCGATCCACCATCGACTCCGTCGGGAGCCTCCGCACCAGCTTCTTCTTGGCGTTCACCTCGACCATGGCCTTGAGGAGGTTGGCGGCGTTGCGGCGCCGTAGCTCCTTGACCGTGTCCACGCCGGCGGCCTCGAGGAGGTCCGAGTACTCCTCGCCGATCCCGTTGACGCGCATCAGGTCGGCCCGGTTGACCCACGCCAGCAAGGTCGATTCCGAAACGCCGGTCGATTCCGAGAGCGCCTTGCGACCCCTCTTCCCCCCCGCCACCCTCAGCAGCTTCTCCGTCGTGCGCACACCGGATTTGCGCAACGTCGTCGCATGCTTGTGGCCTATCCCCTCGATCGCATCGATCGACGCCATCCTCCGTCCTTTCGGCTACGTCGCCTGGTGCTGACCCCACCGCGGCGGCGCCCGGGTCCGTGGGGCGACGAGCATACCGACCGCGCATGGCGGCTCGCCAGACCTCGGAGACCCGTCAGTGAGGAGCGACCTCGGCGAGGTCGAGCGGCGACTCGACGCGGCGCGGCGCCAGCTGGGTCACCCAGACCTCGTCCATCCAGTTCGAGTGGGTGACGAGCAGTTGGTCGAGATCGGCGTCTCCTTCGATGCCCATCAGCCGCTGCCAGATCTCGGCGGCGACCAAGTAAGGGGCACCGTGTGCATAGCGGTAGCGGGCAACCGTCATCGGCTTGCGCATGCCCCGCTCGACGACGGCGGCGACGACGTCCGGGGCGATGTTCGGCTGGTCGGCGTGGGCGACGAGGGCGCCGTCGAATCCGCCGATGCGCAGCAACAGGTCGAGGCCGACCCGCAGGGGTGCCGCCGAGCCCTCTGCCCACTCGGAGTCGATGACCACGATGGCCGGCGTCAGTTCGACCGCTTCGGCGACGGCCTCGCCGTCCGGCCCGAGCACGACGACGACGGCGGCGACCGGCCACTCGAGCGCCTGCGACACGACGTGCTCCACGAGGGTCGAGCGGCCGTAGGGGGCGAGGAGCTTCGGCCCGTCGAAGCCGGTGCCCGGCGACGTGTCGAGCAGCAGCGCCGCCGTCTGGTGCAATGCCATGCTTGCAACGGTAACGGTCCGGTGGGGACTCGGATCGCGCGGTAGCCTGCGGTCGAGAGGCCGCTCGAGCCGTACGGGCGGAGGCGGGGCTCAGGGGAGGCGGAGGACGGTCCATGCGCTGGCAGGGCCGTCCTCTTTCGCGGACACGGATGGGTGCACCTCCCCAGGTCGTCTGGCAGACTTCGGCGACACTGGACGCAGGAGGAAGCTTGCTCATCGGAGTGCCGACCGAGATCAAGACGGAGGAGTACCGCGTCGCCATCACACCGGTCGGCGTGCGCGAGCTGACGGCGCGGGGCCACCGGGCTCTCGTCCAGCGGGGTGCCGGTGAGGCGTCGTCGATCTCGGACGACGACTACGTCGCCGCCGGCGCCGAGATCGTCGCGGCCGCCGACGACGTGTTCGCCGAGGCCGAGATCATCCTCAAGGTGAAAGAGCCGCAGATCGCCGAGATCGCCAAGCTGACCGCCGGCCAGACGCTCTTCACCTACCTGCACCTGGCGGCGTACCCGCGCCAAGCCGAGGGGCTCATGGGCAGCGGCGCCACCGCCATCGCCTACGAGACGGTCGAGCTGCCGTCCGGGGCACTGCCTCTGCTGGCGCCGATGAGCGAGATCGCCGGCAGGCTGGCCGCTCAGGCGGGGGCCCACTATCTCGAGAAACCGCGCGGCGGGCGGGGCGTTCTCGTCGGAGGCGTACCCGGGGTCGCCCCGGCGCGGGTCACCGTGGTGGGAGCAGGCAGCGCCGGGACGAACGCAGCCATGATCGCGGCCGGGATGGGCGCAGACGTGGTCATCCTCGACATCAACGTCGAACGGTTGCGCCACCTCGACGAGCTCCACTGGGGCCGGTTCACGACGATCCGGTCATCGATCCACGCCATCGATGAGCTCGCCCCCGTCTCCGACCTGGTGGTCGGGGCGGTTCTCGTCGCCGGGGCGCGGGCGCCGACGGTGGTGACGGCGGAGCACATCAAGTCGATGCGGCCCGGCAGTGTCGTCGTGGACATCTCGATCGACCAGGGCGGGTGCATCGAGACCGCCCACGAGACCTCGCACGCCGACCCGGTGTACACCGTCGACGACGTGGTCCACTACGCGGTCGGCAACATCCCCGGTGCAGTGCCCAACACCTCGACGTACGCCCTCACGAACGCCACGCTCCCGTACGTCGTGGCGCTGGCGGGCGGGCTCGGCGCCGCCGTCACTCGGTTCCCGGAGCTGCTCAAGGGGATCAACGTGGCAGGCGGGCGGATGACGCACCCTGCGGTCGCCGAGTCCATCGGCCAGGAGTACCAGGCCCCGGAAACGGTGCTGTCACTCAACTGACACCGGGTCGTCGGTCGGCACGGTCCGACGACCCGGCCGCGGCTCACACTTGGCGTTTGAACAGCTTCCGGCCCTGGAGGCGGGCCCACCACAGATAGACGGAGCCCAGGATCAGCACGACCGAGGCGAACGCCTGGTACCAGGTCGACCACTCGTACTCACCGATCGACCACGAGTAGAGGAAGGCGAGCGCTCCCAGCGTGAGCTGGAAGGCGCCGGTCGTCACGAAGATCGCACGGCCGCCGGGTCTGGCGAGCACCAGGATCCCCGAGATCGCCCAGGCGAGCACGACCGCCCCCACCCATCGAAGGCCGCCCAACTGGTCGGCGACGGTGGCGTCGAGGCCGATGAGATCGAAGAACGACACGGGGGCGATGATGAGCGGGAGGGCGAAGACGAGGTTGATGAAGATGTACACCACCATGGCGCTCGTGAACGTCGCCGCAGGGTCGCGTGGCCGCCTCGCCGTCTGGTCGCCCTCGGTCGACTCGTCGATCCGTTCGTGCTCGTCGCCGCTCATCGATACTCCACTGACTCGCGCGTTGCCGCGCGCTGCTCGTTGATCCAGTTCTCGAAGTCGAGGCGGGACACTCGCCACTCCCGCCCGAACTTGACGGCCGGGAGCCCCCCGCTCCGCAGCTGGGACGTGACCACGAAGGTGCTCACCCCCATGTACTCGCAGATATCGGCGACTGACAGCCATTCCTTGGGGATGTCGACGGTGATTCGCTCCATGACGCAAGGGTATTGGACGCAAGCGGTCCAGGGCAAGGTCCTGCGGATACTTGCTTTGGATTTCGCGAACTCGGTACCATCCCCGGTCTGTCGTGTACACGGCGACCACCTTGGTCGCTTCCGCTGAGGTCGTAGGGGCTGAACGGGCGGAGCGGTCTGGGAGGTTGTTGAGATGCGCATCGAGTCATCGACCGTCGACCTGCACCATTTCTCCGTGGTGCGCCGCCGCGGGTACGACCCAGCCGAGGTCGACGCCGTCATGACCAGGCTCGCCGACTCGCTGCGCGAGTACGAGACGATCGTCGCTGCGCTGGAGCGGCGGTTGGACGAGGCCGAGGATTCGAGCGAGGCCGTGAGGCGCACGTTCGTGGCCGCCCAGCGCACCCACGACGAGATGCTCGCCGAAGCCGACGAGGAAGGGCGGCGCCGCCTCGCCGCGGCCGCGACAGACGCCAAGCGTCAGATCACCGAGGCGATGTCGCAGGCCGAGGACCTCGTGTCCGAGGCCCGCCTGACCGCCCAGCGGCTCATCGACGAGGCCGAGGGCGAGAAGGCCGAGGCGCTGGCAGCCGCCGACAGGGAGCGTGCCCAGGCGAACGGGATCGTCGAGGCTGCTTCCGCCAACGCAGACGCAGTGCGCGCCCAGGCCGACGAGGTGCTCACGTCCGCCATGGCCGAGGCCGAGGCGATGAAGGAGGACGCCGAGATCCTCGTGCAAGAGGCGAGAGCCCAGGCCCGCGCCATGCTCCACGACTCCGAGGAGACCTCGCAGCGCCTCGTCGGCGAAGCGAGGGCGGACGCCGAGGCCCGCAGGGCCACGACGGCGTCGGAAGCGGCGGAGCACCTCGCCAAGAGCCGCCGCGAGGCCGAGACGCTCATCTCCTCGGCGGTCACCGAGGCGAAGAACCTTCGGGCGAGGGTCAAGTCCGAGACGGACGAGTACAAGGAGAGCAGGCGAGCCGAAGCGCACGATCTCGTCACCGTGGCCGAGAACGAGGCAGCCGAGCTGCGCTCCAAGGCCGCCGCGGCGACGGATGCCCTCGAGTCGACCGCCCGGGCGCAGTCCGAGGACCTGGTCAAGCGGGCCAAGATCGACGCGGCAGACCGCATCTCGACCGCCCAGCATCAGGCCGAGCGGATCGTCGACAACGCCAGGGAGCGAGCAGACGAGATCGTCGCCGAGTCCCGAACCGAGAAAGCCACCCTCGACCGGAGGCTGCAGGACCTGAGGATCGCGGTCTCCGACATCGAGCGAGAGCTGCACAAGCTCTCCGAGATCGCTCTCGGGCGGACCGGGATCGTTGCCGGCATGATCGAGGTCGAGCAGGCCGGCGAGCACGGGACCCGGCCGTCGAGCGCCACGCTCATCCATCCGGCCAGGACCGCACTCACGACCGAGGACCTCATAGCGACCCGCGACGACGCCTTCGCGGCGCCTGACGGCACCGGGCGACCGCCGGCTTCACGCCCGTTGGTCGCGCCGGACGAGGACAAGTCGTACGTGGTCCCCGACCTGGTCGAGGTCGATGAGCGGACGACGTCGCCGGCCGGAGCCGACGACGACACACCCGTGGTGGTCGTCGACGTCGACGAGCTGGCCGACGACGAGGCCTATCAGGAGCCGCTCACCCGCTACCAGCGAAGGGCATCCGGCCTGCGAGCCAGGGTCGCCCAGGCGATGCGGGAGCGCGCCGAGGCGGAGAGCTCCGAAGACTGACGCCCCTCCCGGCCGCGGCGGGCAGCACGCGAAACATTTGCTGAGGCAGCCCTTGCGACCTCGCAGTCGTTCCTCTTTCGTGTGGGGGTCGCCGAAGGGGGGAACCTGGATCCGATCGATCACCCCGACCTGCTGCACCTCGATCGTCTCATGTCGGCGAGGATCGAGGACACGCTGCAAGCCGAGCAGTTCGCGGCGCGGGTGGCGGCGAGACGCCGCCTCACGATCCGCGACGTGTTGCTCGAGCTCGAGGATCGAAACGCCGCCGCGTCTCTCAACCTGGCGGACGGACGGGTGCTCTCCGGCAACGTGGCATCCGTCGGCCTCGATCACGCGGTGATCGCCGAGAGCGGAGCGAGCCACGTCGTCTCGATCGTGCACATCGTCTCCGTTTCGGCGTGAGCCACACGTCGCTGCGTCGCTGGGAGGCGATGCGGCGGGAGGAAGCCATGCCGCCGCTCGGCACCCACGTCTGGCCGCACCGCCCGGCCGTGGCCACCGTCCTGTCGCCGCGTGAGTGGGAGCCGAGGCTCGCCGAAGAGATCCGCGACACCGGCACGGTTCGCCTCGTCGCCAGGGCGGCCGACCCGGACGACGTAGTGGACAGGATCGACGAGATCGAGGTGGTCGTCGTCGGCGCAGAGACACCGTGGCTGTCGTCGTGGCTGGTCGGCGCATGGCGCCGCCTGGGACTCATCGTCGTCGGTGTGCACGAGGAGCCGGATCAACCCGCCCGGCGGCTGTTCGTCACCGGAGGAGCCGACGAGATCGTCTCGGAGCGCCTCGAGCCGTCGGAGCTGCTCCGAACGATCCGAGCGGCGGCTCTCTGACGGCGCGTCGACCGAGAACTGATCGAGTCACAACGAGAGCTGGTCTGCTGCTGGCGTCGTCAGCGGGTCGATCAGCTCGGGAACGTTGTTCGCCACCTTGTTGACGAGTGTCGAGACGGGGTGCTCCACCATCTGGGGCGCCGGGTACGGCTGCATGAGGCGCATCAATCCATCCGTGTCGTCGTTGCCGGGGTCGAGCCACTCGTCCCATGCACCCTGAGGGAGCACGACGGGCATCCGGTCGTGCAGCGGCGCCACCAGCTCGTTCGGCTCGCCCGTGATGATCGTGCAGGTCCTCACCCGCTCTTGCGTGCCCGGGTCGCGCCACGAGGCCCACAACCCGGCGAGCGCCAGCGCACCCCCGTCCCGGCCGTAGATGTAGTGCGGCAGCTTGCCCTTGGCGACCACCTGCCACTCGTAGAAGCCGTCGGCCGGGATGATGCAACGCCGTCCCACGAAGGACTCTCTGAAGGCGGCCTTCTCGGCAACGGTCTCGGCGCGGGCGTTGATGTTGCGGGCCGCCATCGAGCGATCCTTCGCCCAGAAGGGCAGGAGCCCCCAACGGAACGTCGCCAGCCTGCGCTCCGAGTCGTGCTGCACGACGGCGTAGACCGGGTCGGTGGGGGCCACGTTGTACGACGGCTCGAGCGCCTCCGTGAGGATCGAGTCGACGGAGAAGAAGCGGGCGTACCAATCCGGCGGCTGTGACTGAACGAACCTGCCGCACATGAGCGGATTGTCCCACGCCGGGCCGGTTGCCACGGACGCCCCGGCCGGAACCGCACGTCGTCAAGGCCTGTACCGTTCCGGCCGATGACCCCTGCGATGACCGAACACTCCATCGAGCTCGTCGGTGTCTCCAGGCGCTTCGGCGAGATCCCGGCAGTCGCCAACCTCGACCTGCACGTCACGGGGGGATCGGTCGCAGTGCTCCTCGGTCCGAACGGTGCCGGCAAGACGACCACGATCCGGCTGATCACCGGCGCTCTCGCCGCAGACAGCGGCACGGTGCGGGTGCTCGGTCTCGATCCGGCCGTCGACGGCGACTTGGTGCGGGCCCGCTGCGGCGTCGTACCGCCGAAGCCCGCCATGTACGACCAGCTCACCGGGCTCGAGAACCTGCAGTTCGCCGCCGACATATGGGACGCGCCCCGCTCCTCGGTCGTCGAGGCTGCCGAGCGCTTCGGCATCGCCCACGCCCTCGCCCAGCAGGTGGGCGGGTACTCGACGGGGATGCGCACCCGGCTGGCGCTCGCCCGTGCGGTTGTCCACGACCCGGACGTGCTCCTCCTCGACGAGCCGACGGCCGGGCTCGATCCCGAGTCCGCCCGTGCCGTGCTCGACCTGATCCGCGAGCTGGCCGAGCGGGGCCGCACCATCGTGATGTGCACCCACCTCCTCCACGAGGCGGAGGGGATCGCCGACCAGGTCGTCCTCATGGGGGCCGGGTCGGCCCGCGCCTCGGGAAGGCCAACCGACCTCGCCGGCCAATTCATGCGCCAGCCGAACGTCGTGTTCGACGCGGAGAACCGCGACTCCCTCGACGTCGTGCTGAGCCTCCCGGGTGTGGTCGATGCAATGTGGAACGGGGCGCTCCATGTCAGGCTGGAGTCGCCCGAGCACCTCCCGGACGTCGTCGCCGGCCTCGTCGCAGCCGGGGCGCGCCTCACGAGGGTCGAACCGATCGCCCCGACGCTGGCGAACCTCTACTTCGAGATGCAGCGCTCGCTGGGTGACCTCTGATGAGGCGCCGCAGGGTTCGCTGGTCGAAGGTGTGGACCGTGGCGAAGATCGACCTGGTGCGGCTCTTCAAGAGCAAGGACTACTGGGTGCCGATGGCGTTGCTGGCCGGCATCTTCTTCGTGGCGATGCCCTACCTGCTCCTCGCCGTCGTCACCCGGGCCGAGGCGTCGCCTCTCATCGGCCAGATCGGAGGCGTCCTCGAGACGCTGCCCGGCACGATCCGCGAGAACATCCGGGGTGACACGGACGCCGCCAGGGCGGCGTACTCGCTGGCCGTCTACCTCCTGGCCCCGATCGCCATCGTCGTCCCCCTCACGATCTCGTCGGCGGTGGGCGCCAGCACGATCGTCGGAGAGCGGGAACGAGGGACGGGCGAGTTCCTGGCGCACTCGCCGCTGTCCGACAAGGAGATCTACCTCGGCAAGCTGATCTCGAGCCTGGCGCCCGGCTACCTGGCGACCGCGGTGGGGTTCGCCCTCTACAGCGTCATCGTCAACCTGCAGGCCGGCCCGGCCCTGGGCGGCTGGTTCTTCCCGACCGTCGGCTGGTGGGTGCTGATCTTCTGGGTGATGCCGCCGTTCCTGGCTACCGCCTTGTCGGTGATCCTCTGGGTGTCGGCCCGGGTGAAGAGCACGGCCGCCGCCCAGCAGGCGGCCAGTCTCGTGTCGCTCCCGATCATCCTCGCCTCGTACGTCGTGTCGAGCGGCCTGCTCGTCAATCCAGCGCTGGCGGGCGCCACGGTGGGTGTCCTGGCGTGGATCGTGGCGATCATCGGCCTGACGTCGGGATCGCGCGCCGTCAAGCGCGAGAAGCTCCTCGGCGTCGGAGGGGAAGGCTGAGGCGGCACGCCCGCCCCCCTAGCCTCCCAAGCTCTTCGAGGAGAAACGCGGTGACGGCGCAGGCTCGAGACACAGGCACCTTCGGCCCCGACTCGATGATGTGGCGCGTCAACCGCGAGGTGACGACGCTGTTCGGCGGCGCCCGGGCGCTCCTCATGCACGCCGCCCACCCGCTGGTGGCGGCCGGGGCGCGCCAGACCGGCGGGTACCGCCGGGACCCGTGGGCCCGGCTGGTCCGCACCG
The DNA here is from genome assembly GCA_036396535.1 of Acidimicrobiia bacterium. NCBI lineage: Bacteria > Bacillati > Actinomycetota > Acidimicrobiia > Acidimicrobiia bacterium. Next base: position 193,186 of record DASWKR010000035.1, read on the forward strand.
TCCAGCTCCAGAACCTCATCACGTTCGGAGGCGAGCGGGCCGCCGGCGAGGCAGCCGAGCGGATCAACAAGCTGCACCGGGTGATCAACGGCGTCGACGAGGTGACCGGCGAGTGGTACGACGCCCTCGACTACGAGCAACTCTTGTGGGT